>CAZYEG010000078.1:3580-6561 GCA_964646365.1 uncultured Methanosarcinales archaeon | reverse complement strand
GGTGTATATTACAACGCAAAATACAATCTAATCATAATTCATTCAATTACCTCTCCGCAAGGTCTTGAATGGAAACTCGCTGATGCAATCCTAGAAATTGCAAAAAAGACTAATGCATGGGAAATAATATCCCTTGAAGGTGTTGGAACAACCACACCAACAGATGATAGCAACACATTCTTCTTTTCAACAAAAGATGAGAACAAAAAGAAATTAAAAAATCTTGGTCTAGAAGAATTAAAAGAGGGCATCATCATCGGAGTAACATCCGCTGTAATGCTTAAAGCAAAACATCTGAACAACACATCAATCTTCGCTCAGACACATTCACAATTACCAGACTCAAAAGCAGCTGCAAAAGTCATCGAAGTCCTTGACAAATATCTTGAATTAGATGTCGATTATAAACCGCTTTTAGATACTGCAAAAGAGTTTGAAGGCAAGATTAAAGGAATTCTAAAAAGTCAAACAGAGACTCATAAAGAAAAAGATCTCAAAGCTATGAGTTATGTGGGATAGGCCCAAAACATTTAAATAGAGCATATTTATCCTTCTTTTATAGTGCCCGGGTGGCACAATCTGGTACTGCGCAAGATTGCTATGTACGTGTAATCTAGTGCATCAGATCACTTCGCAGATATCTTGTGACCTTTGGTCTTCTGGGTTCAAATCCCAGCCCGGGCGTTTTTCTATCATTTTTAACCACTTATAAACAAAAGCAAAAAGGTTTATATATAAAGTTTCATTAACAACCTTGTTAAAAACAATTTTTTAACTACTGTGGGGTGTATAAAAAATTAACAAATTAATGTTAAAAACAGTTACAATCTTTTCAGTAGTAGATAATCTTCTAAAAATCCGAGGGGTAATAAAAAATGAAAAATAAAACTATCTTAGTTATAGCTATGTTACTACTTGCAACTTTTGTTGCTACAATCAGTGTCGCTGGTATTGCAACACCAAGTCAATACTACGTTTCTTCAAGCGGAAACGATACAACTGGAAGTGGAAATGAGACACATCCATGGAAAACCGTTGGCCACGCAATAAGCCAAGCAAACGACGGAGATACAATAAATATCGCCAATGGAACATACACTGAACCATTAACTATTACTAACAAAGCTTTGACTCTAACAGGAGAAAGTCAATCCGGAGTTATTCTTGAAGCAGCTGCTTCGCAGACTGGCGCATCTAACGTGTTTACAATCAATGCAGCAGGAAAAGATATAACGATTGAAAAAATGACCATAAGACACGGTGATTATGGTATTCGTTCTACTGCAGGTAATGTAAATGTATTATATGTCACATTCTATCATAACGGTTGGGACGGAACAAACCTACCAAACCCAGATAGTGACCCACAAAGTGCATTCGTAACATTCTTTAGTACGTACGCAACAAACGGCGGAGCTATGAGAATCGAAAATTCTGCTTCTAGTGAAATTGCACATTGCACTGTTTATGAAAATGATAGAGGATTAAGATATCAAGATGGAAGCAATGGTAACATTCATGATAATGAAGTATATGATAACATCGAAGCAGGTATCTATCTAGCAGCATCAAGTTATACTGGTGCAACAGGATCTTCTAATTCAGTTATCCAAGATAACTCCGTATACAGAAATATGAATAATGGTATTCTCGTAATAGGCGGATACACCAACAGAGTTCTAAACAACAATATATCTGACAATTGGAACTCTGGTGTTATGTTATGGTTCCCTTCAGAAGTCACTGTAGAAAATAATACCGTTAACAATAACAACAGATATTCATTTAATGGACAAGGTAACGACGGAGACGACGAAGGTGCAATCTGGCTTAAGAGTAGTACAGGCGTAACTTCTAGAACTTATGTCGCAAAAATATTGAATAATACTATTACAAATAACAACAAAGGTGGTCTTGCAGCATCTGAAGCAATCAGAATTGATGATGTAACCACAGATGGCATAACTGCAACAGGAAATACATTAACAAATCATGATATAGATATCCACGTTCTTAGTCAGGCCGCAACAACAACGGTCAACGACAATGAATTTGATGGAACTGGCATTGGAATACAAAATGATGATTCCGCAGAACTAGATGCAGAAAATAACTGGTGGGGACATTCATCCGGTCCAGGCGGTGTCGGATCTGGAAGCGGAGACAATGTAAGTGCAAACGTGGATTACATTCAATGGTATTCAAACCAAGCAATGACAACCCAAGGAACATTAACAGTTGGCGGACCTAACGGATTTTCAGAGATTCAAGACGCTATAGATCTAGCAGAAGTTGGAGACCAAATAATAATTCACGACGGATCATTCAATCCAATCGTTATCACAGTAGGAATGACACTACAGCACGGATCAAACCCAATCATTAATTGTGGCGGATCTGGTGTTGGTATAGATATAAACGCAAGTGACGTTGTCATCGATGGATTCAACATCACAAACTGTACAACAGGTATCAGAATCAATGCCACATTTACAAACGTCACCATTAGAAACTCTTCAATATATAATAACACAAACGGAGTTGTAAACAACGGAGCAGGAACAGTCCTCGCAGAAAACAATTGGTGGGGAGCTGCAGACGGGCCGTCAGGAGCAGGAAGCGGAAGCGGAGATTCAGTATCTGCAAACGTTGACTATACACCTTGGTATAACAAATTAGCACCAGACACAACTGCTGTTGAAGTATCACCAAACCAAGTTAGACTTAACAGTATGTTCCAGGTTGTTGCAGAAGTAACTGACATAGATCTTTCAAGTGCGACCGCATACATCTATGACGCAATCGGTGCACAACAAAAAAGTCTAACAAAAACTATTAACTCTTCAGGTCTTATAACATTTGACTTCGATACATCTGGACTTCCAAAAGGAGAATACAAGGCAGTTGTTCTTGGAAGTGACAACCAAGGTCTTACTGAAACAGAAGACACAGAAAACGTTGACACTTTCACAATAATTAAT
>CAZYEG010000078.1:2847-3570 GCA_964646365.1 uncultured Methanosarcinales archaeon | reverse complement strand
CCTCAACAGATCCACTTGCAACTCTATATCTAAGTCCAACAGGAACTGTAGCACCTGGAGCTTCTGTTACAGCAACATGTAATGGAACCGGTAACACATCAGACATATTTGTAATTTATATCAACGACGTTGCTGCTTCATACGGATCAACTACAGGATCCAGAACAATTGTTGCACCAACTGAAGATGGAAACTTTTCAATCACATGTAAAGTATTTGATTACAATGCACAGATGGGTGTTGACACAAAAACTGTTCTTATACAAGCAAACAGTACTGCAACTGGAGCAAGTTTAATCACTTACATAAGAAATTGGAACGCATTATTTAGTGTGATTGTAAACAATACCGAACAGGCACTAGATAAATTGTACGATGGAATAAATTCATTAAGAACTGACCTACAATCAAACTCAACTAAAATTGACGCAGTTGATGTAAGACAGTCTGCAGACAATTCCACACTTGCTACAAGAATTGGGGATCTAGAAACTAAACAATCCGCTGACAATGCTACACAAGATGCAGAAATAACAGCATTAGAAACTAAGCAATCTGCCGACAACACTACACAAGCAAATCAGATTGGAACTCTTGACGCAAGAGAAGCAAACAACAACGCTTCGCAATCTGGAAGAATCGATGCTTTAGAAACTAAACAGTCTGCTGACAACACTACACAAGCAAATCAGATTGGAACTCTTGACGCAAGAGAAGCAAACA
>CAZYEG010000078.1:0-2747 GCA_964646365.1 uncultured Methanosarcinales archaeon | reverse complement strand
ACAACGCTTCGCAATCTGGAAGAATCGGTGCTTTAGAAACTAAACAGTCTGCTGACAACACTACACAGGACGCAGAAATAACAGCATTAGAAACCAAACAGTCAGCCGATAATACAACACAAGCAAACCAGATTTCAGCACTTAATGCAGATCTTGATAATGAAACATTTGAAAGAATCGCAAACGATACAGACATCAGAGCGGTTCACAGCCAATTCGTTGCAGACCTTGCAAACCAAACAAGTGGTAATGACGGAGCAAATCTAGTTGGATACTATTCAACCTGGCTTACAGGAACTGTAAAAGGCGCACTAGATTGGGTATACACAAACACAGTAAATATCACTACACTATTTGGTGGAGATGTCTCAGGAACATATGACAACTTGCAACTTAACGCAGAAGTTGTTACAGACGTTGAACTTGCAAACAACTCTGTTGACACACCAGCAATACAAGATTTCGCTGTAACGAATGACAAAGTACTAAACCAATCCATACAAGGTTCCGGATATCTAGACACAAACCTTGGAGGAAGTAAATTCTCCTCAGGAAGTATTGGTGAAGCAGATATTGCAGACAGTGCAATATCAAGAGACAAAATTGAAAACGGCGCAGTTACAGAAAACAAGATTGGATCAACTGCAGTTACAAATAGTAAAATTGCAATACAGACTATTACTGGAGCTATTGATTCTTCAATAAGCAACAACGCTAACAGTAGAATCAAGCCAGAAAGTGTTGGAACAACTGACATTGCAAACTCAAGTATAATAAACTCAAGAATTGCAGACAGCGCAGTAACCACAGAAAAACTTATGGACCAAACAATTGTGGACGCTGACATCAACAATACTGCAGCAATCACAGAGTCAAAAGTGAATCTTGCACACAACACTACCAAGCTTTATACAAACATATCAATACTAGAAGAAAAAGCTCTAAAAAACACAAACGGAACCGATATATACTTAACTGAAGGATGGAACGAGTTCAGACTACCATGGTTCGTACTTGTTGGAACAAATTATACAGGTCCACTTTCATTAGGAAATAATTATTCCGTAGGAAACGTATTGTCAACAATCTCTGGCAAATATGACTATGTGGCTTATTACGACGGAAGCAACTGGCAGACATATCATAACACGACTGATAACACATTCAGTGTGTTCCCTACCACTGCTGGACAGCCAGACTACATCTACCACATACATATGAACAGCGCAGGTAGACTGACAATATACTCTTAAAAGAAAAAATGAAAAAAATTTTTTTATTTTTAATATTATTTTTGACCTTAGCATTTGTAGCGCAAGCTGTACCTGTTACGTACAAGGGAGCACTAATCTATAATGTCACAAACACAACAAATAATTTTACATCTTCATCAACGACATCAACATATAACAATAGCATTAATCAAACTGCCAACACAACTAATTTCATGATTAATCATATAGAGAATGAAAATGTTATTGTTGATTTCTATTTCTATGGAGATGGAATGATTTACAAAAGGTACGAACAACCTCTACCAGGTACACTCGTAAATATTGGTAATGTATACATCAGTGAACCTGATACAGACATGGATGGTATACCAGACAGTCTTGACCCATGCGATTACGCTATAGGAATTGTATGTGTTGGAGATTTAGATGGTGACAACGTGCCTGATGCAAACGACTCATTAACAGGAGACGAATATCTAATCGAAACAAACGTACCAAGTATCAATATGACCGTGAACTCAAGCACAAACACTTCTCAATCATTCAAAGGAGAATTAATTGTTGAATTTTTAAGCGGATCAAATCCTATTGTTGAAATGTGTTACAATTTCTCAAAAGGAAACATCACGACCGCAAACATCACAATAATTAAACAAACTACAGCTGACGGATATGGAAAAATCTTAGTCCATGGGTTAGAATCAAACTGCGCAGTATCTACCACTAAAATACTCTACTTAAATAGAATACTCGGGGAAGATTATGTATGTGTATTAGACTCAGCAATCACATCAATATCTCAACTGCCTTCACAGACTTGTTCAGGCGCAAGCGAAACTCCGGTACCTTGTTCAGCAAGTGGAAGCAGCGCATCAGGATACACATGTAAAATCATTGGATCATACTTCCAAGTTCAAGGACTTTCAAATTCAGGAATTGTAGAAAGTACATACACACCTCCAACCCCTGCAACACCACCAAGTAGCGGTGGTGGCGGAGGCAGCGGTTTTGCTCCACTTAATTATTCAAATGCAACTACTACAACTACAAGCATTATTGTTGCAACTACCACAACTACAGAAGTAGATGCAGGTGAAGCAACAACCACCAGTCAAACTGTTACAACTTCAGTAGAAACAACAACAACTCAAGATGTTGGTGGAATTGGTGCAATCACTGGAGCTTTCACAGGAACACTTGGAAAAGTAAAACCTTGGACATGGTGGCTTATATTAATCGTTGCAATACTAGTAGGGGTCATTTTATTCATTGCAAAATACGGAGGAATCCCTGGTGATGATTATTTCACAAGAGCTGCCAAAATACATCAACAAGCACAAAATGCACACAGAAGTGGCAATCTCAAAAAGTCAGAAAAGCTATACAAAAAAGCACAAGAACTTCGAGAGATGGGAGAAAGTCAGTTATAATTATAGGTGAATCACATGGAATGGTTTGAAGAATTAGATTTTGAAGTGAATCCATTTAACACTAATCCGTTAAAGACAGGGT
>CAZYEG010000077.1:0-6595 GCA_964646365.1 uncultured Methanosarcinales archaeon | reverse complement strand
ATGATTTTTCTGCAAGAGATTTATTACCTGGAAATTCAGTAAACAGATTTAACATCGGAAACAATGCAACTAATTGTATTGTTGGCATAGGTGAAGGGCTTGAGACAAAAGTAAACCTTATCGTTGGTGCAAACTCAGAAGACCAAGTACCAAACGAACTAGAAAAAATGAGACAGGCATCAGACCTTGGTGTGCACACTATAATTGATCTTAGCATGGCACGTCTAGACAAAGCTCTTTGGCAAATTGGACAAGAAGAATATTCTCACATAGCTTTTGGGAAAGTTGCACCAATACTTGTTGCACTTGAAAATAACGGAGAAGTTACTCCAGGCAAATTATTAGATGAAATCAAATGGTCTGTTGAAGGTGGTATTGATTACATGACACTTAACGTTGTACCAACACACAGAAAAGATATAATGGTTGCAAATGACAGAGCATTCCCAACGACCAGCAGACAAGGAGGAGTGCTTCTAAATTACATGCTAAAAAATGGTGTAGACAATCCATATGAAGAAATTATGGATGAAATGATTGCAATGTTCAAAGAAAACAATGTCACCATTCATATTGGATCTACTTTCCGTCCAAGCGGAGTAAGTGAAGCATATGACACTGCACACAAATGGGAACTCAAAGAACAACTAGAAATGTACCAAAGATTCAGAGAGGCAGGAGTTAATGCAATAGTTGAGCCTATGAGCCACCAGCCATTGGCAGACATCGGAAAAGGATTCCAAGAACTCAGAGAAGAGTTTGGGGGATACATTCCATTTCAAATGCTTGGCCCAATAGTAACTGAAGTTAATTACGATTCTGACCAATACGCATCAGCAATTGGTGCTGCAGAAGCTGCAAGATACAATGTCGGGAAAGTAACAACAATACCTCCAAGAGAACATGTGGGCTTCCCAACACTAAGTGACTCAATAGAAGGAATGAAAGCAACACTAACTGCAGTCCATGCGGGGGACATGGCAAGACTTCCTTATCTGATTGAATTAGATAAAGCAATCACACATGGAAGAGGAGAAGCAAAAAGCTGCAACCCAGATTCAAAAGTTGAAGGATGCAACAAATGTCTTAGCCTATGCCCGCTTTTGGTAAAAGCCACCTACGACACCCAACCTGGAATAGCTGCTCCGGGATGGTTCAACGACGAAGAATACTCTCCACAGAATGCTTAGAAATACGCTATAGAAGGTGAAATAAAATGGGAAATGATAAAATAGTATTAGCAATAGGAGCACACCCAGATGATTGGGAATTAGGCTGCGGTGGTACTATAAAAAAACACATTAATAATGGTGCCACAGTTTATGCATTATTACTTACAGCAGGACAAAACTCTAGTGATGATGCAGACAGATTAAAAGAAGCTGAAGACTCTGCAAATTATTTAGGAGTAACAGACCTAATCCACATGAACTACATGGACGGTATATACCCATGCAACTCAGGAAGTATTTCAAAGATTGGAAGCTTTATTAGGAAAATTAATCCAGATATCGTATACACCCACTCAGAAAAAGACTCCCACCAAGATCATAGAAATGCAGCATTCAACTCTAGAGCTGCTGCCAGAGACATTGCAAACATTTTTCTGTACGAAACACCATCAACAACAACAGATTTTACCCCACACCATTTCTCATTAATTGGCGAGACTATAGATGACAAACTTGCAGCTCTAGAGTTACATCCATCACAAATAGGAACCGGTGCAATCAATATACCTGGGGTAAAAACACTTGCTGCTAGTTGGGGATATCGATTAAATCCTAAAGCAACCCCTGGACAATATGCAGAAGCATTTGAAATTAATCATTCAACATGCTAAAGAAAGAAAAAAAAATTAATTATCGAGGACAGAACAAATGTCTTCGATTATTTTGGTGATTTCCTGTGTGCCGTCTACATCAGAAAGAATTTCCTTGGAACTGTAAAAGTCGATCAAAGGAGCAGTCTTTTCTCCGTAAACTTTTAATCTTTCAAGAACAGTCTCTTCTTTGTCATCAGCCCTCTGGAAAAGTTCTCCATCACACTTATCACAAACGCCTTCCACTTTTGGAGGAATGTTCGTAACATGATAGATTGCACCACATGCTTTACACGTTCTTCTTCCCGTCATCCTATCAAGAATAATATCTTCTGTAACTTTTAGATTGATAACATTATCAATCTTAACCTCATTTGCATCAAGTGCTTCTGCCTGAGGAATTGTTCTTGGGAATCCATCAAGAATGAATCCTTCTTTACAATCGTCTCTTGCTATTCTTTCTTTAAGAAGTCCTAAAACCAACTCATCTGGAACTAGGTCACCAGCATCCATATATTCTTTAGCTTTAATGCCAAGTTCTGTTTGGTTCTTTACTGATTCTCTTAAAAGATCGCCTGTTGATATTTGTGGAATATTATATTTATCCACTAATTTCTTTGACATTGTTCCTTTTCCTGCGCCCGGAGCGCCAAGCATAATTATATTCATATTAATCCACCTCATCCACAATAAAAGACACTTTCGTCTCTAGGATCATCCATTTTCCATGACTCTTTGAGTTTTATAATAATTCCAAGCATTTTCTCTTTCAACTCAAGCCATTCCTTAAATGAAACATTAATGAATTCTGCAACTTTCTCATCACCATCTTCAATCTCTGTCTGAACAGCAAATCTCTGAAGATATACAAACCGCTTGTAAAGCTTATAGATTCTTGTCTTCTCAGAATCTGAAAAGACTCCTGATTCATACATGCTAATCAATGTTGTATCTGGTTGCACAACCCCTTCAAGAATCTTCTGATAATCATCCAGTTTTTCAAGAATTCTTTCCTTAATCTCTCTAAGAATAATATTTTCATTACTAATGTCCCTGATATCAAACTCATGGTCTAAAATATCAAATTCTGGAAGAGAATAAGTGTCTCTTAACGAGGCAAATTTTTCTTTAAGTTCAGAAAGTTTCATTTGTAACATTAGTAATTCTGGCAGTGTTTAAATAACTTTTTATCTGATAGAAATCTTTAAAAACAAATAAGACTGATAAATATACTATGAAAGATATTGACTATATATACAAAGTACAAAAAGAAGTATTCACACTCTCTGGAATAAATGCACTTCTACATTGGGATGAAAGAACAAATATGCCAAAGAAAGGAATTTATAACAGAGCTTCTCAAGTAGAGATGCTCTCCATGCTAGTACATCAAAAACTTGTCTCAAACAAACTTTACTCAACTCTTAACAAACTCTCAAAGACTAAACTCAACAGCAAAGATAGCCTTGTTGTAAAAGAGATGCTTAAACAATTAAAAAAACAAAGAAAAATACCTGACAGTTTCGTAAAAGAAATGAGTAGAACAATATCCCTTGCAAGTGCTGCATGGGAAAAAGCCAGGATAAAAAATGATTTCACCATCTTTGCTCCACATTTAAAGAAAGTAGTTGATCTCAAAAGAAAACAAGCATCACTAATTGATAAAAAGAAAGTTCCTTACGATATACTTCTTGAAGATTATGAAGAAGGGATGACGTGTCAAAAACTTGATGAGATATTCTTAACTCTTAAGACGGACATTGTTGACATTCTAAAAAAGATAAAAGAAACATCAACATACAAAAAACAAAAAAAACTAATAATAAAAGCAGATAAAAATGCTCTAGAAAAAATCAATAAAAACATTATCAAAAAAATGGGCATTGATCAAGACGCTTTTTCTATGACCGTTTCCGCTCATCCATTTACAACAAAAATTGGAAGTGACGATGTCAGAATTACTACAAGATACATTGACCCTATGGAATCTTTCTTCGCTACAATCCACGAGACTGGGCACGCACTCTACGAACAAGGCATGCCTGAAAAATATCATAACACTGTAATCGGATCTGCTGCATCAATTGGTCTTCATGAATCCCAATCCAGATTCTGGGAAAATATGATTGCAAAGAATAAAGACTTCTGGAAAGGATACAGTAAAAACTTTACACCATATGTACGTTCAAAAAAGGATCTATACAAAAAAATGAATCAAGTCTCTCCTGATTTCATCAGAGTTGACGCTGACGAAGTAACATACCCTCTGCACATAATCCTTAGATATGAAATAGAAAAAGACATGATTAATGGCAATCTTCAAGTAAAAGATGCTAAAAAAGTCTGGAATAAAAAATTCAAAGAAATGTTTGGAATTACACCAAAAAATGACAACCAAGGAATACTTCAAGACATGCATTGGTCTCTTGGCGCAATAGGATATTTCCCAACATACGCAATAGGAACAATCTATGCCAGCCAAATATATTCAAAGATGTCAAACGACATAGAGGATTTTTCTAAAAAAATCAGAAATCAAGATTTCTCAGAAATTCTAACATGGTTAAGAAAAAACATCCATTCAAAAGCAAGTACACTATACGCAGATGAGATAATCAAAAAAGCTACTGGTAAAGGTCTTACATCAAAAGTATTTACCAATTATCTTGAGAACAAATATTTAGAAATATATAAAAAATAAAAAAAATAAAAGGATTTACTCTTCCTTTTTCTCTTCTTCAGCTACTTCTTCTGCAGGTGCTTCTTCAGCTACTTCTTCTACAGGTGCTTCTTCAGCTGCTTCTGATGGTGCAGATGATCCGTCTCCTACTTTCTTAATATTCTGTGCTTGTTTACCCTTATCGGTTTCAACAGCATCGAATACAACTGGATCATCGTCCCTTAGGAATGTTCCTTTCTCTAACTGTGTATAGTGTATAAAATACTCTTGCTCATCTTCGCCTTTGACAAAACCATAACCCTTTTTGCCGTTAAACCATTTTACTGTTCCATTCATTTTTTAATCCTCCTATCAGAAAACAACGTTTTCTGCACTATTTTACCTGGTTAAATCAAATAGTATTTATAAATATTATGGTAGAAAATGAAAAATAAAAAGAAAAAATTGGAGGAAGACTTATTGCTTCCAACCTTTCATTTTGTCCTTGTTAAAGCCCATTTTTTGTTTCATTCGACCAAGCCCAATTCCTTTATTTCCATTACCTGATTGATGCCTTTCTACAATCTCTAAAAAAGCTTCTTCAGATACATCTTCAAAATGTGGCGGGACCTTGTCAAGTTCTGCAACTGCAGCAAGGAAAGCTTCATAATCTTCATTCTCAATTGCTTCTTTAACGGCTTCTTTAGACTCCCTCATTTCTTCTCTTTCTGCATGTCTCTCAACAACTTCATTAAAGTGCTCTTCTGTCAAAGTTGCTATTACTGCAGCTTTCCAAGCATCATAATCTCCCTCATCCACCGCCTGCTTCACAGCATCTCTTTCTTCTTCAGTCATTCTTCCTGCAAAAGCTGTTGCAATGCCCGAAAAGACTAAAAGCCCAACAAACAAAACAGCCATCGTTGCTATTGTTCTTGTTTTCATTTTTTATTACCTCCAAATACTTCCTAAGGTTTAGTAAATCGTTTCTTTATAAAGCAGTTATTAAGGATAAATAAGATTTTTACTACACAAGATTTATATATGCATTTTTAACATATATACCTATGTTATACCATAAGATGTTCAAATGGTTCTTTCCTGTAAACAAAACATTCATTATATTCTTTGCAATTGCCACTATGATTGTTGGGTTAATGGCATATAGTCTTTACAGGCTTTCACAAAAAAAAGAATTGAAACTTTTCTCAACAGCATTCTTTCTTTTTTCATCCTCATATATTATACAAACCATAATCAATTTTTTTATCATTACAAGGATTGGTTCGGCATTCAGACCAATGGCAAGAAAAATCATGCCAGCGTTAATTGATCTTGCGGTTATATCAGAAGCAATCCTTTTTAGTATCGGACTTTCAATCATTGCATACATCACTTTCAAGACTGACCAAAAACGAATATTCTACCTCATCATGAGTCTTGTGACAGTCAGTTTATTATTATCCTCAAACATATTCTACTCTTACAACTTAATTGCAATTATTCTTCTATCAATAATCGTTTACAATTATTACAAAACATACAGCGAAAACAAAAAGAAAGGAACACTCCTATCAATGCTTGCATTCATTTTCCTACTAATAGGATATCTGAGTTTTATATTCGCACTTCATCATCCTATATTCAACCTAGCTGGATCAATCCTTGAATTCGCAGCATATTTACTCATAATCACAAACTTAATCATAATCAACAAAAAATGAAACCGAAACGAGAACGACTGGAACTTATTTATGATATTCTTAAATCTATTAAAGAAAAGAATGGTAAGATCAAGCCAACTCACATTATGTATAAAGCAAATCTTTCTCCTAAGATGCTTAATGAGTATCTAGAATATCTCATTCAAAATAATTTTATCAACGAGACAAAAGACGGTAAGAATAAATCATATTCACTTACTCTAAGAGGATTCGATTACCTAAACAAATATTCTGTGATTGTAGAATTTGTAGACAGTTTTGGATTATAAAAAGAAAGCCTCTGGCGAGACACGAGAAATATAAAATTTCTGGGCCTCACCAAAGCCTTTCGTTTCACTCAAGCCTCTGGCGAGAGTTGCACTCGCGACCTTTGGCTTACTTTCTAAACTGCAG
>CAZYEG010000076.1:3481-6637 GCA_964646365.1 uncultured Methanosarcinales archaeon | reverse complement strand
TATATTAATCTTATAAAATATTCTGATACACGTCAAAATCCATTAAAAGTTGTTGGTTTCCTGATTGCTTTTGGACTTTTACTTTCTACAACATTATCTTTCTACATAATGGTACTATTCGATATAGATTTCATATTTTCTTTTGTGGGAATTTTCATCTTCTTTGAGATTCTAATTTACTTAATCTATCTACTTAGAGCAGACAGTAAGGCAAGATTCGTTGAAAACATATTACCAGACGTGTTACAGCTAATGTCATCCAACCTACGCGCAGGACTGACTATTGATAGAGCACTACTCTCTTCATCAAGAGAAGAGTTTGGGCCTTTCCAAAAAGAAATCAACATTATCGGGAAGGAAATCACATTAGGTAAGGAGTTTGATGAATCATTGCTCCATATGGCAAAAAGAATAAAATCAGAAAAACTTCACAAGACCGTTGAATTAATCGTATCTGGAATCAGGTCTGGAGGTCACATCGCTGAACTTCTCGAACAAACCGCAAAAAATCTCAGAAGAGAGGACCTTGTAGAAGAAAAAATTCGAGCCAATGCAATGATGTACGTAATTTTCATATTTGTTGCTGTATGTTTTGGCGCTCCCGCACTATTCGGACTCAGCTCTTTTCTTGTAGAAGTACTAACTACAACATTAGGAGAAGTTAGCATGCCCGATTCAATGAGCGGCCAAATGGGAATCAGTATGGGTAATGTCAATATTGGGATTAATTTTGTCATTTTATTTTCTGTAGTATTCTTAATATGCTCTAGTATTTTCGGAGGCATGATACTTGGACTTATCTCAAAAGGCAAAGCAAAAGATGGAATTAGATACATACCTTTTCTAATTACTGCAAGTCTTGGTGTTTTCTTTATGGCACGACTTCTAATGACTGGTTTACTTTCCGGATTTTTTGGATTATAGCCAAAAGTTTTATTAATTGATAGACTTTAAATTAAGTTGTATGGCTCTTAAAAGACTCTCTACTGGAATACCTGGCCTTGATCCTTTAATTAGCGGCGGATATAAGAAAAACAGCATAAATCTTGTCTCTGGGCAGACAGGATGCGGAAAATCCATATTCGCGCTTCAATTTATCATTGAAGGTATAAAAAAAGGAGAGCCTGGACTCTACATATCTTTTGACGAAAAAAAGAGAAAAGTATACGAAGACATGCTTGAACTTGGGTGGGACCTTGAAAAATATGAAGAATCCAACAAACTATTTTTTCTTGACTACGCACCAGAACAGGTAAGAAAAATTCTCACTGAAGGTGGAGGAATAATTGAAGCCATAATTGAAAAAAACAAAGTAAAAAGACTTGTTATTGACTCAATAACTTCATTTGCATTACTATACAAAGACGAGCTATCACAGAAACAGGCGGGTCTTACACTTTTTGAATTCATAAATAAATGGGATTGTACTGCTCTACTCACATCTGAAGACGAAACAGAAAATGATTACAACATAACTCCAACACTTGAATTTGAAGTAGATGGTATAATTCTTCTTTACTACATAAAACATAAAGGAGAAAGAAAAAGAGCTATCGAAGTTCTCAAGATGAGAGGAACAAAAATACCAAATAAAACGTACACTTTCGACCTTGGGACACGCGGAATTAAAATAGACCCAAAAAAAACTCTAAACTTCTAATCAAACATATGGCACATCTTTTCTTTCTTTGTCTTAAGATAACTATGATTGATATCATTTGGAGGAATCACTATTGGAACCCTATCACTAACAGTAAGCCCATACCCCTTAAGACCAACTATCTTTCTTGGATTATTTGTAAGAAGTCTAATTGTTGAAAGTCCAAGATCCTTAAGTATTAATGCACCGACACCATAATCTCTAAGATCGTCTTCAAATCCTAATTCTACATTTGCTTCGACAGTATCCAGGCCCTTATCCTGTAATGCATAAGCCTTTATCTTATTTGTAAGACCAATACCTCTTCCTTCCTGACGCATATACAACACAACTCCTTGCCCTTCGTCTTCTATCATTTCCATCGCTTTTGCAAGCTGATCTCCACAATCACATCTAAGACTTCCAAGAAGATCTCCAGTAAAACATTCTGAATGCACTCTAACAAGAACATCTGATTTATTTTTCACATCCCCCTTAACTAAAGCGACATGTTCTTTGCCATCAAGATCATTCTCGTATACAATTATTCTAAAATCTCCATGCTTTGTAGGTAGTGAAGTTTCAGCACCTTTTCTTACATGCGTTTCATGAATTCTTCTGTACTCAATTAAATCCTTGATGGTAATAACTTTTATATTGTGCTTTTCTGAAAACTTCAAAAGTTCTGGCATACGTGCCATTGTACCATCTTCATTGATTATCTCACAGATGACAGCTGCTGGATAAAGTTCTGCAATCTTTGCAAGATCCACACCTGCTTCAGTATGTCCAGCTCTTTTCAGCACTCCGCCTTCCTCGTACCTTAAAGGAAATATATGTCCTGGTCTTGCAAAATCATTAGGTCCATTTTTTTTATCAAGAATATCCATTATTGTCTGTGCACGATCTTGCGCAGATATTCCTGTTGTTGTATTTTTAGAATCGACTGACACTGTAAACTTACATCTGGTTGACTCAGTATTATCCTTTACAGGAACCATAGCATCTATCTTAAGCTCATCGAGTCTTTTACCAACTACCGGCATACAAACAAGCCCTCTTGCATGAGTTATCATAAAATTGACTTTCTCCGCAGTGACATTCTCTGCAAAAATTACAAGATCGCCTTCATTTTCACGATCTTCATCGTCTACAACTATGACAAACTTGCCTTCTTTAAGATCTTTTACAGCATCAATAATTTTTGAAAACATTTCATTCAAGTCTCTTTATCATTTTTGCTACAGATTCAACAGCTGCCTTTGCCATCTTATCTATTCTTCTCATAGCATCCATCCTACTCATCTTTGGTCCTGATACACCAAGTGAAACTGGTTTCTCATATTCCAGACTAAGATCGATTATCTTTCTTGCAGCATTATTAGCAACAATATTATCATGGTCTGTGTCGCCCTCAATCACTGCGCCTAGTGTAACTACTCCTTTTATAGCATCATCTTTCAGCATAGTCTTTATTGCAAGTGGCATATCAAAACTCCCTGGAACATGAATAGTTT
>CAZYEG010000076.1:0-3471 GCA_964646365.1 uncultured Methanosarcinales archaeon | reverse complement strand
ATGGAAGTGTTTATGGAAAAAAATATGGTGTAAAAACACAGTATGGCGAGTGGGATTCTGATTTTACTTTAGAAAAATTAAACTCATTCATTAAGCACTTCTATAGAGTTTTGCGGCCCGGTGGTACATGTATTGTTTTCTTTATCTCCAGATCGAGAAATTCTGCATGCTTTTCAGCAACTTTTAGCATTGGTCCTGTTATGTCTGCATATGTGTCTGATACTACTACTCCTATTTGTGTTTTCATTTTAATTTACCCCCTTAGGTCGCCGACGCTTACGCGTCCTTGCCTAACACCTTTCCCAGCATTCTTTGAAAGTGACTCTTATCCTTCCAACAGCTTCAAGGCATTTATCGTATGATCGTATGTTCTATTTTTTGTCACATCATAAAGGTCTTTCTCATTCTTACCTTCATCAAGATGAACAAATACTTCCAAAATATGTTTATTAGATAACAACTGTGCACTAATAATCCCAGTCGATGCCTCATGCGCGCATTGCTTGTCCATCTTTTCTGCTCCAGGCATACCAAGTGCAATCACAATATCGCAACCAAACTCATCAAACAATTTCTTGCATGCAACTGGAAGATCTTTGACTCCAGGCACGGTATATCTCTCAACATTCACACTTGCCCCATAGTCATCTATTGCCTTCTTAGCAATAGAATACATATCAGCTCTTGCAAAACAAGTATCCGCTATTCCAATTGTTTTTGTCATTCTAATTATTATCCAAACTAATGTGCACTATTGCAAATATCATAACAGCTGCACTTACCCATTGTATTAATGATAATGCATTTCCGTTTATCAAATAGTCAAATACTACAGCAGATATCGGGAAAAATAACTCACAAATTGTTGCAACACTTGCTTTAATTTTCTTAAGCCCAAGATAGTACAAAAAGATTGCACCTGCGCCAGTTACAAAAGTAATTATCAGAAGTATTATCCAATTTAGTGACGTCATTTTAGCAAATTCCATAGCTCCAGTTGCCAACACATAAAAAAATAATATCACAGTTGCAAACCCAAACCGGAAAAATGTAGATGTATGAAATGAATATTTCTTAAGCACTTTTTTACCAAACACTGTCGCACTACCATATGAAAATGCAGCTAACAGAGCTAAAAGTACTGCCATCGTATTCGCTCCAAAGACAGGTAAATTAAATCCGAATGCCAAAAAGTAACTCGCAATTACTGCAACACCTGCCCATACAATAAAACCCTTCTTGATTTTTTCTTTTAAAAGAATCCCTGCAAGAATTATCGCAAACACTGGTTGAAGTTTTTGAAGCATTACAATAACAGACAAGTGATTAAAATTCACTAAAAAAAGTGCCTTAACTATTGCAAGAGTCCCAACTGCTCCTCCAAAAAATGCAATCAAAAAGAAAGTTGTATAGTCACTCTTATCAAACTTTTTTAGATATTTATACTCTTTAAACATAAATAGATTCATTATCACAAACGGAATCAAATGAAACATGAACACGACAAATCCAACATTTAAATTATACAATCTCGGAGTAAGTGTTACTCCATCAAGTCCCCATAGTATTGCCGCCACACTTACAAATATTGCACCAATTATTTTCTCTTTCATATTTATGTACCTCAACAAGTAATAATGATATCTTCCTTAATATTTAGAACGTCTCTTAAACACTCTTCTGCAATTATTTCAATAATATTTTCTGGATGTGTTGTTCTCTCCGCAAAAACCACCCACCCCTTAATTTTATTATTAATCATACACTTATAACAATGGAGTCCACCAAACGTCCTATCATTCGCTTGAAAACCACGAATTTCTACTGGATCTTTAAGCGACTTAATTGCAAGAATTTTAGAAGTGTCAACTTCAACATTCAAAGTTCCAGCATAAGGATTCATCCCTAGAAGTTTCTTAAACTGTTCCTGATAGCCTTCACTAGTAATATAGTACTTACCTTCACCAAGACCTTTTCGAACTTTACCTTTGATCTCAATGTTTCGAAACTCCTTTTCTAATACATTATATACAGCGTGAAGCATAGAAATTCCCTTCTTGTTAATATTAATCGTTAATCCTTTTGCACTAGATGTTCTCTGAATAATTCCTTCTTTTTCCATATCAATCAAAATTCTTGAAGCAGATTGCTGAGAAAGTCCAAATATATTTGCTAGTTTAATTGTCGACGTATGAATCTCGCTAAAAACGCCATACTTAGCTACAATTTTCAAAAGGGAACAAATGTATTCACTCATAAAACGAAAGAATGTGTAGGTACTTATATATTTAACGATACTCATAAATAAGTAGATATTCTCATACGAATATTATTCACATGATTATTAATAACACCCCTTACATTCTTAATAAAAATGCTAGATTTAGACCCAACTACGCCATATGTCTTCCCTGACTGCGAAGGAAATGTGCAAGACCTTGGATACAACCATAATTCAATGCTAGTCGCGCACTCTCCAGAAGGAGAAATTCCTAAAGATTTAGAATATTGGCTTATTTCTGACGACGGACACAGGGTAGTCATTGGAGCAACAGGGCTACTAAAAAGAACAGACAAACTTGACGAAGATGGAGCGCTAAACCCAATAGTATCCAGAGCAAATGCGCTCGGAAATTTTGTACTTCACACAACAGAAACAGACCTTTACACAGAAATCGACCATGCATATCAAAAAGCTGCTCTTCTAGATTATGGAAGCGATCCATACAGACTCAAAGAACTATTCCAATGGAAAGCAGAAACAGTAATAGCGCGCTTTGGCGAATTCGCATCAATGATTCCTGGTCACAGCATTTTACCAGAATTAAACGATTCAATGAATGTTGTAACACTAGCTAAATATTGTCCTGGAGCATGTCCATTTTGCACAGAACCAAACCCTGACAGAAAACAGGGAATGGTTCTTTACAATGCTGCAAAAATACACGGAGAAATGAAGCGTGCAAGAAGACTTGAAAAGAAATATCACGGAAATTTTTTGAATCAAATGGACGAAGGTTTTCTTAACGCATCAGACTTAAACTGGTTTCATCTAGCAAAACAACATATAGAAGGACAACCTGTCTCAAAATGGGTAGAAAAAAACCTGCAAAGAATATCCATTATCAATACTCGTGGCAAAATCGTTCCACTATACGATGCAAAACCTTCCGACATTATGGACGGTATAGAAATTGCTGACGAATTCCATTCTTTTTTCCCAGAAATTCAAAAAATTTATTCCTTTTCTGGAATAAGAACAATGAATGCATGTTCCGACGATTACGTCACCGAGCTCCATAAAGCAGGAGTAAACAGATTTCTATTTGGTGTTGAAAGCGCAGATGCAGATCAATTAAAACAAATACAAAAACCACAAACCCTTGAAGAGATTACGGAAGCAATAGACAAAGTTCACCGAGCAGCACCAGGTGCAGTCATAAAAGTTATTCTTGGAGCTGGTTATCTAGG
>CAZYEG010000075.1:0-6648 GCA_964646365.1 uncultured Methanosarcinales archaeon | reverse complement strand
TCGAAAACAAGGATATAAAAACCAGCATATAAGGCTGCAACTGTACAGATGGAGAATTATTTGCGAGGTATTCAGGCGCTTCTTTTTGAACCGAGGGCAGTTACTGGTGTCGCAAAAGAAAATGATCAGATGTTTGTTAGAGTAGATAAGCTTCTTGATTTTTATGAAAATATTATTGTGAGTGCGATTCTTCCAGAAGTTGCAAATACAGTAAAGTATGCGACGGAAGGTGCCCTTACAGATGAAGGGGTTGTCTCTGAAGTTGAAAAACCAGAGGACATCTCTGCGTTGACAGAAGAGAATGCAGTAGCATATGTTAGGATGGATAGGATGAAAAAAGGACTTACTCGTTTTAGTAAAGACTATGAGGCAGAGCTTCCTGCCGAGGAAGGATATGAGACGACAGTACAAGTGACAGAGAGTGCAGCATATAAGACAAGTGTGCAGACAAAGAATGTTACTGATTGGAAGACTGTTGTTGGCACAATGGTAACGCTTCCGCATCAAGAAGGAGAAGAAGGTGAATTAAATTATCTTGTTGATGAAGATGTCAGTCTTGCTCAAAAAGCCAGGGATCATCCAGAATTTGATTTAATGTATAGACATCCTCATGGGGTTCAGACACTTTATGTCTCTGTTGAGAGTGTGTATAATAGAATTCAAGAGCTTAAAGTCGAAGGGACAGAACAGTCGAACCATCTAGAGGTACAGCTTGAACAGGTTTAGATGTTTTTACACATATCTACAAAATGTTTGTGAATAACTGTTGAATCAGAAAGTTCAGGATGGAATGTGCTAATGATTATGTTTTTTTCTTCTATTAGCACAGGTGTCTTGATTTTTTTGATTACTTTTACACCTTTACCAACAGATTTTATTACAGGTGCACGAATAAAAATGCAATTGATTGATTTGCCAAATATTTTTTCTTTTTTTTCAAAGCTGTCAATCTGTCTTCCATAGCCATTTCTTTGAATTTCAATGTCAATAAGACCAAGTCCGGGCTGGTTTGGATGATTTAAGATGGTTTTTGCAAGAAGTATTGCTCCAGCACATGTGCCAAATATTGCGAGTTTATTATTTTTGTATCTTTTTACAATCTCTTTGTCAACATCAAAACGTTTCATCAATTTAATTAATGTTGTAGATTCACCACCAGGGATAATAAGTCCTTTTATTCCTTTAAAATCTTCAGGCAGTCTTACTTCTACTACGTCAACATTTAATTTTTTAAGGGTCTCGATGTGTTCAATTACATCGCCCTGAATTGCAAGAACTCCAACTTTCATTTCCCACGTTTAGCCATTTTGACTTCAAGAGTGTCAATTTCTAGACCTTTCATTGGGTCTCCTATTCCTTCAGAAATCTTTGCAAGAAGTTCGGGTTTGGCGTAGTTCATTGTAGCATCAACGATTGCTTTTGCCATTTTTGCAGGATTTTTTGATTTGAATATTCCAGATCCAACAAATACTCCGTCGCATCCTAACTGCATCATAAGCGCTGCGTCAGCAGGAGTAGCAATTCCACCAGCTGCAAAATTTACAACAGGAAGTCTTCCAAGTGATCTTGTTTTTAAAACAAGTGATAGCGGTACTTTCATTTCTTTTGCTATTTTTTCGAGTCTGTTTCTTGACATCTTTTTCAGAGAATGGATCTGTTCATTAAGAGATCTCATATGTTTTACAGCTTCTACAACGTTACCGGTTCCAGGCTCTCCTTTTGTTCGGATCATTGCTGCCCCTTCGTTGATTCGTCTAAGCGCTTCGCCAAGATCTCTGCAACCACATACGAAAGGAGTTTTGAATTTTGATTTATCAATATGGAATTTGTCATCAGCAGGAGTGAGTACTTCTGATTCATCAATATAATCAATTCCAAGTGCTTCAAGGATTTGAGCTTCAACAAAATGTCCTATTCTTGCTTTAGCCATTACAGGAATGGATGAAACTTTCATTATGCCTTTAATTAGGCTTGGATTTGACATTCTTGCAACTCCACCAGCCTTTCTTATATCGGAAGGTACTCTTTCAAGTGCCATTACTGCGACAGCGCCAGCTTTTTCGGCGATTTTTGCGTGTTCTCCAGTTACTACGTCCATTATTACTCCGCCTTTAAGCATCTGAGCTAAGCCGGATTTGAGTTTAAATGTTGCTTTTTTCATATTAACTTCCCCCTAGAATTTTGGATAATTATCTCATAAATAAAGGTTATGGTTTTTAAGTGCACTCTAAGAAGTCACATGATGGTGGACTTCTTGTTACCCATGTCCCATCAGGGCATTTTTTAGCTTCAAGTGGACATTTTATTTCCTGTATAAAGATCTCTCCCCATGGGGTGATGCATTCTTTGTGGAAAACTTCTCTGACGGGATATCCAGAATCAAGACATTCTTGAAAATTTTCTGCATCATTTACGCAGCAGATGTAGTTGCCATCTAGTCCTTCGATATCACCAAGGTTTATCATTCCATCTTTGCATTTTGTGTTTTCATTTTTTTCAATAACTTCTCCAGGACAATTGTCGTAATATATGATTTTACTTTCTTCTTTTTGGGTGATTTTCTCTATTTCTAATTGACATTTCTCGTTTTCTTTGATGCAGAGATTTGTCTCTTTACACCATTTGTATCCGGAAATACAGTTGTCAGTATTTTTTTCTGATTGGACAATTTGTTTTCCTGTTATGCTTTCAGAACTATCTGTACTGCAACTGACTAAGAATATAATAATGAATAAAATAGGTATTATTTTGTTCATATCTGTGTATAAATAAAGCTTTAATATAAATTTTTTGATAAAGCTTATAAAAAGAGATGACTTCTTAAGAACACTATGAAACATGTTATATTGGGCATTACAAGTAGTATTGCGCTTTACAAGAGTATTGATATAGTAAAGAGTCTGCAAGAGAAAGGAGTGGATGTGTCTGTGGTATTTACTTCTAATGCTTTAAAGTTGATTGATAAGAACGAATTTCAGGTTTTTGTTGGTGATGAGATATATGTTGATACGTTTAATCCAGATATGGATTATAAGAGTTACATTAAAGAAGGTAAAAAAATAGACCATATTGGGCTTGCTGATAAAGCGGATCTGTTTTTGATTGTTCCTGCTACTGCAAATATAATGGGGAAGTTAGCGAATGGAATAGCAGATGATCTTCTTACAACGACTTTTCTTGCTGCGGATTGTCAGAAGATAATTGCACCAGCGATGAATTGTAAGATGTGGGAAAATGAGATTGTTCAAGATAATGTTTTAAAATTGAAAAAAAGTGGAGTAGAATTTATTCCTCCAGAGAAAGGCGAGCTTGCATGTGGATATGATGGGGTTGGCAGGCTTGCAAACACAAATGTGATTGTTGAAAAAATAATGGACGCACTTGATAGTTCAGATTCTTTAAAGGGAAAGAAGGTCCTTGTTACTGCAGGTCCGACACAGGAGGAGATTGATCCAGTAAGATACATTTCGAATAGAAGTTCTGGCAAGATGGGATATGCGCTTGCATCTGTTGCAAAGAGGATGGGGGCTGATGTGGTTCTTGTAACAGGACCAACTGAATTGGTTGATCCTTTTGGTGTTTTTGTCGAGCATGTTGATACAGCAAAAGAGATGCAAAAAAAAGTAATGGAACATACTGATTGTGACATATTTATTAGTGCAGCAGCAGTTGCAGATTATAGTGTTGAAAGAAGCGAACATAAAATTAAGAAAGAAAATATTATTGAATTAAAACTTGAGAAGAATCCAGATATAATTTATGAATTTTCTAAACTTTCAAAAGGCGATAAGAAGATTGTTGGGTTTGCTCTTGAGACAGAAAACATAATTGAGCATGCAAAAGAGAAATTAAAGAAAAAAAAATTGGATTTGATAGTTGCAAATGGTGTCTCTGCTTTTGGGAGTGAAGCCAATAAGGTTTTTATAATTGATTGTGAAGGAAATGTTAATGAAACTGCTCAAATGTCAAAGATTCGACTGGCTAAACTGATTTTAGATACTGCGAAAGCTTTATAAAACACTCAACTATTCTTCTTTTTGTTAATGGGCCTGTTGCTTAGTCTGGAGGTTTTTGAACCGGACAATTGGAGCGCTGCTCTTATATGGGTACGTTCTAATAAGAACGCTTCACTAAGTGAAGCAGTGGTCGCGCGAGGGCATTCAATTAAGTTTGTTGTTCCGCGAATTCAAATCGCGCCAGGCCCATTCTTTTTTCTTTTTAATTATAATGGATATTTTTATAAAAACTAAAAGAGTAGTTGTTGTTATGGATTTAACAAAGGAAATTAATGCACTAAAGAAAACCGATATTCGTGATACAATTGAAAAAAGGCTTTCTGAGTTTGATGCTTTTGCTGGGAAGGGGAATGATCAATGGTTTTCTGAACTTTGCTTCTGTTTGCTTACTGCGAATTCAAAAGCGCAGACAGCATTGCAGATACAAAGTGAGCTTGGAGCAAAAGGATTTTTGTGTAAATCTGAAGAAGAAATTTCTACATGTATAAAAAGAAATAAACATAGATTTCATAATAATAAGGCAAGGTTTATTTGTGAGGCTAGAGGGTTTAAAAAAATTAAATCTATTATACAGAAAGAGGAGGATCCTCGAGGTTGGCTTGTAAAAAATATAAAGGGTCTTGGCTTTAAGGAGTCATCTCATTTTTTAAGAAATGTGGGGTATAAAGATTATGCAATAGTTGATCGTCATATTTTGAATTTGTTGGTTGATAATGGTTATTTGGAAGAAAAGCCAACTATGAATAAATCTAATTATCTAAAAATAGAAAATATATTAGAAAAGATTTGTAAAAAAAATAAAATGTCACAAGCAGAGCTTGACCTTTATCTTTGGTTTATCAAGACGGGAAAAGTTCTTAAGTGAGGTTTATGTCTTCTGAAAGTTTTGCGCAATCCTGGTTACAGGATAATTGATCCTTGTTTTTGTAGTCAATATTTAGTGGATGAATAAAATCTCTTGCAGTCCCTATAACAATATTCATCTCTATATCTTTGACTTTTGGATTGTTTCTTAAGTGATGGTTAACTATACCTTCCAATCTCTTTAAATCTGTAGCCATTATTAATAGACAAAGGTTGTATTTTCCAGATGTGATGAACGCATTGATGAAGAACGGGCAATTCTTGAATTCTCTGATTATTGCAGTTGTGTCCGTTGCGTTTATATCTACTTTTGCAACACTTAAATCAACAACACGAAAATTTACACCATTTATTGTGTGCAATATCCCTTTTTGTTGTAATTTTCTGATTCTCGCACCAACAGATGGTTGAGAAAGTTTTATTGCTTTAGCTATTTCGTCTTGTGATATTTCAGGATTGTTTTGGAGCATTGAAAGTATAGTGTTGTCTCTATTGTCAAGGCCAAGTTTTTCATTGACATGTATTTTTTTATTAAATTCCTCTATTTTTTGAAATGTTTCTTTGTTTTTTGCCATTTTATAATAGGTCTACCCACTATTATATATAAATATTACCTTTGAAAAATTAATTTTTAGCTAATAATTCCTATTTATTATAGTAATTACTATTATATACTTTTTATTCTTTATGTTAAATACAATGGCGGAACTTGTTGATAAAAATACTCTGATTGGAGATATCGTTAAGGAACACCCAGGGGTTGTGTCTATAATGAATGACCATGGGATTCATTGCGTCGGGTGTCATGTGGCAACCTGGGAGACTCTGGGGCAAGCATCACGTGATAATAATGTGGATGCTGACGGATTACTTCGAGAGCTTAATGAATACATCAAAGAAGAAGGTGGATGAAATGAAAAAAGAATGTAAAGAGTGTTTAGAAGACATAGAGAGTGAGTCTGAAAAAACAATATACAGTTGCTTTAAGTGTATGGAATAGTATTACTAGTTTTTGAGGTGAATTTGATAAAATGAATTATAAATATTTAATTTTTGGAATGATTTTTTTAGTATCATGTACTGCAGGGAATACAGTAACAGTGGATGATGGTACAAATGTCGAGGATAATATGGCTGAAGACATGGACGCTGATATGGCGGATTCTAAAATGACTGCTCCTGCTTGGGCGAGTATGGAAATAAAAGATGTGTCTAGTAGTGAAACATATACTGTTTCGGAATTACTTGCAGATGGACCTGTATTGATTGAGACTTTTGCAGTCTGGTGTCCTGTATGTAAAAGACAGCAGAAAGAGGTAAAAAAGTTTCATGAAACAAATAAAAATGTTCATTCTGTGAGTATAGATATAGACGCTAATGAAGATGAAGAAAAAGTTAAAGCCTATATAATGGAGAATGGATTTGACTGGAAGTATAGCATATCTAATGATGATTATACCAGAGCGCTTATTGAAGATTTTGGTACAACGGTAATCAGCACATCTAGTGCACCAGTCATACTTGTTTGTGATGAGACACATGCAAGACTTCTTAAGCGAGGAGTTAAGCTTTCTTCAGAGTTAGAATCTGAAGTTGCAGCGGGGTGCTAAATGTTATCTAATTTTTTTACTTCTTTTATGTTGGGTCTTCTTACTCCGTTGACTGCACTTTGTGTTTTGCCTCTTTATCCAGGTTTTATTTCTTATTTGTCAAGTAAATTTTCAAGTGGGAAAAGTGAAGTTAAGATAATATTGCTTGGTGTGATGGT
>CAZYEG010000074.1:0-6733 GCA_964646365.1 uncultured Methanosarcinales archaeon | reverse complement strand
TATCAAGATATTCTGGATTCCAATTACCTCGAAGTACCTATAATTGCATCAAAATATACCAATATTACCACATTTGAAAGCTGCATAATAGCCCCTACAAACAACTTACTCCTTGAAGACATGTCAGAAGTAGAAAACTTCGGTATGGTCGGTATAAACCCAAGGTTTTATATAGGATTAAGCGGAAATGATAACACAGTTGTTGATGGAATACCTACGTTAAACAGCTTCAAAAGAACAATTAAGAATTTTCAAACACAAATCGGTGATTAAGAAATGGATCCATATAATCTAACACTTATAATTTACAACATATCGTTGTTTCCAATTATGTTTTTCTCTATACTCTTCATAGTTCTAGCATTTGTTAATATTTTTGTTGAAAGAAAAGAGCCTGTAAAACACAAAAAACTTACTAAACTTCCTTTCGTAAGTGTTCAGGTTCCAACATTTAACGATCCTATTGCTGTCAGATGTATTCAAAAATGTATGAAGTTCGATTATCCAAAAGATCTTTATGAGATTGTAATAGTCGACGATTCAACAGATAAAGAAACACAGGCTTTGCTAAAACAATTTTCAATTGACCATCCAGGATTTATCAAGTACAGTCATAGAGAGAACAGAGAAGGCTTTAAGCCAGGTGCACTTAAACATGCACACAAGATTACTAAAGGCGAAATCATTGTTATCTTTGATGCTGACTGGATTCCTAATAAAGATTTCCTCATTAAGGTTGTCCAACCATTTTCAGACCCTAAAGTCGCAATCGTGCAGACTAGACAGGGATTCTATAATAAAGATACAAACCTAATCACAAGATTTGCAGCATATCTATTGATGATATATCACACCATTATGATGCCAATTAATAATAAAATCAATTGCGTATTTTTCTGTGGTACCGCAGGTGCTCTTAGAAGAAAACCATTTGAAGAAGTTGGCGGATGGAATCTTCATTCAATAACCGAAGATTCAGATTTAAGTGTTAATTTACTATTGAGAGGATATAGATCAGTATATCTTGACTTTGAAACACCAAGTGAAGTACCAGACACATTTGAAAGTTTTGTTAAACAGCAAATGAGATGGTGTTATGGTAATGTTAGAGTATTTTTTGATAATGCATTCAAAATTATGTTCAAAAAAGGTCTTTCAATAAAACAGCGACTTGCAATTTCATATATTACACTTGGAAACATTGCAGCACCACTTGTTGTAATGATGACATTCTTTGGATTTGGCGGATGGTTTTTAGGCGAACCAAGTCTTATGAGATTCTCAGATCTAGTAGAATTCTTTGTTAAGTTTTTCTATACAGCAGGTTTCCTTTTTATGGGATTAATTGCATTTCACAAGCAGAAAATAATAAAAGAAATAGGTTATCTTACAGCTTCCGCATTTACTGTTGGTCTTGTATTGGCGATTTTTAATAGCCTTGCATTCTTTAAGGCGGCATTTAATAGAAAACTTCATTGGTATTGCACGCCAAAGATCGACAACGTCACAGTCGTAAAATGAACATAATAAGCACTCTATCGTCTGTATTCACATTCTTTTTTCTTATCATTATTCTTTCTTACTACGTTCTATTATTTATTAAACGAAAGAAAGGACATATTGAAAAAAATTTTTCAAGTATTACAGTAATTATTCCAGCACATAATGAAGAACGTTATATTGATGACTGTATTAAATCTGTACTAGACGCAGACTTCAATGGAGAAAAAGAGATTATAGTTATTGATGATGGAAGTAGTGATAAGACTGCAGATATTGTCTCAAATTATGAGAAAAAAGGAATAATATTCTTACGTTCAAAGCATGAAGGAAAGTCTGCATCAATTAATAAAGCATTAAAGAAAGCAAAAGGAGAATTGATTGCCATAGTTGATGGTGATAGTGTAATACACAAAGACTCTCTTGTGCATATGACAAAAGCTATATCAGAAAAAGATGTAGTAGGAACAACAGGAGTCATAAAAGTCAAGAACAGAAATAGATTAGTATGCATGTGGGTACATATTGAACAGCTTTACAATTCATTAATGCGTCTTTTATTTACAAAAATAAATGCAAACATCTCAACACCAGGCCCTCTAAGCGTTTATAGAAAAGAAAGTCTCATGAACGTTGGTGGATTTAGTACAGATGGTTTCTCTGAAGATCTTGATATAACAATAAAACTTATTCGTGATGGTGGAAAAGTTGTTTTTGTAGAAAAAGCTCAGGCTGAAACAAATATGCCATATAGAGCAGAATGGTTCTTTAAGCAAAGAAGTAGATTTGCTAGAGGTATGTTAAAAATATTCAAGAAGCACATAAGTCTAAACACAACCGCTATTGATCTTTACACACTCCCTTTATGGGTATTTGGGTATCTACAGGCGGTGATTATGGGGTCTATTAACATCTATCAGATTGTCTCAGGATATTATACATATTTTCTTTCAAAAGGAATTATAATGAACGGCCTTGCAGCTCGATTTTTTCTTGAATGGTTTTCAATTGTAGGTTTTGTTAAATGGATTTTTAATATAGTTACAGGAGTCTCTCCACTTACATTAATTGCAGCAATTGGCATATTATCAACATTACTGACATATCCATTATACATGATTGCCATAATCAAATTTGATAAAAAAATTGATTTTAGACACATCATACCAATATTTTTTATGTTCCCATTTTGGTTCCTGATAATGATTATCTACATCATATGGGTGCCGGAGTTATTTAGAAAAAAGCAACATAATATTTGGACAAAAAAAACAACATAAAAAGAGGATAAATAAATGTTATTTAATTCAATAAATTTTTTAATTTTCTTTTCAATAGTTTTATTCCTATATTATTTAACAAAACCTAAGTATCGATGGTTGATTCTTTTAGCGTCAAGTTATATTTTTTATATGAGCTGGAAAGCAGAGTATGTGATTTTGCTTTTTATTTCTACGCTTGTCAGTTATTACGTAGCAATTTATTTACCCAAACTAAAAAATACACACAAAAAATGGCTTTTATCATTTGGGATATTGTTCAATCTATCATTTCTTATTTTTTTTAAGTATTTCAATTTTTTTTCTGATAGCATCCGAAACGCTCTCAATTACTTTTCCATATCTATGCCAGCAACACTTCTCAAAATTGCCCTTCCAGTAGGAATATCCTTTTACACATTCAAAGTTGTAGGATATCTTATAGATATTTATCGTGGAGAAGTTGCTCCGGAAAAACATTTTGGGTTTTTTGCACTTTTTGTATCGTTTTTCCCTCAACTTATTGCAGGACCAATCGATAGGGCAGGCCTATTAATGCCGCAGTTGAAGACTGAACAAAAATTTTCAAAAAAAACATTTCATGAAGGACTCATGCTCATGCTTTGGGGTTTTTTTAAGAAGATTGTCATTGCAGACAGACTTGTAGTATATGTCTCTGAAGTCTTTACAAACTATTCTCAGTATAATGGAACGGCATTGTTTTTAGGTGCATTCTTTTTTACAATTCAGATCTATTGTGACTTTTCAGGATATTCTGATATTGCAATAGGAGCTGCAAAACTCATGGGATATAATCTCATGGATAACTTTAAACGTCCATATTTTTCTAAATCTCTTACAGAATTCTGGCGAAGATGGCATATTTCTCTTTCGAGCTGGTTTAAAGATTATTTATACCTACCACTTGGAGGAAGTAGGGTCTCAAAATTTAGATGGGCACTAAATATAGTAATTGTATTTGCAGTTAGCGGATTATGGCATGGTGCTGCATGGACATTTGTCATATGGGGATTAATCCATGGTATATTCCTAATTGTCTCACGTATTTTTTCAGGAATTAAATCAAAAATCAAGATACTTTTCTTTAATCCGCTAGTAAATTTCATGATTGTCATGATTGCTTGGGTTTTCTTTAAATCAGAAAGCATTACAAAAGCATTTTTCATACTTGCAAACATGTGGACCATCAACGCATTTCCTAACTGGACATTTCTTGTTTCAGAGATTTTACTTGCATTTCTATTAATAGTTATATTATTTATTATTGACCTATTTATCGAGAAAGGATGTAACCTATTCGGAAAGTTCCCTTACACCAGATTTATTGTATATCAGATTATTTTACTCTCAATATTATTTTTAGGTATAAACAGTAGCACATATTTCATATATTTCCAATTTTAAAGATGAAAAAAGCAAAGAAACAAAACAACAAAATCTCAATCACACCACTAATGGTAATTCTATTTATCGTATTACTCTTTTCTTTAGCGGTAATCATCCAGTCACAAGTCAAATTTAAAGAATTGCGAGAGCTTGACCATAAACTAGAACAAAACCCTGATGTCATTGTGTTTGGTGATTCAATTACTCATACTATTGCACCAACCGATACGGATTATAGAAAGCTTGGTGAGATGATCGATGACAAAACAGAGTTATCAGTTGAAGTTATCTCACACGGCTCATACAACATGGGTGTATATTCAGCATTTCTTACTTATCTTGAGAATAATGAAAAATTACCAGAAACAATAATATTACCTATTAATTTGAGAACGTTTTCTCATAATCTTTTGACACGACCAATATATTCATTTGAATATGAAAAACATGTTTTAAATGAAGATCTTGATAAGGCATTACTCTATAGATTCTCAAATCTATTCATATATACTCCTAAATACACTAATCAAAAAGAGCAAGAATGGCTATCTTTTGAGGTAAACTATAATTTTACGAAACGAGGAACAGTCCAGGATTATTTTATTTGGCTTACAGGAGAAGAACCAGATTTTCAAGAAAAAATGACTGACTGGTTCATATACATTTACCTCTTTGGACTTGATGAAACACATATTCTTCATGATTCATTAGAAAACATAAAAAGAATCGCAGATCAAAACAATATTACAGTATTAGTCTATGCAAGTCCTATCGATTACGAGACGGGAGAAGCCTATGTGGACAATTTTGTACCAATTGTAAAAGGGAATACGGACTACCTTGAAAAATTCTTTGCAGAAAGTAATGTACATTTTATAGACATGTCCACAGATCTTAACAAAAGTCATTTTATGTACGAAGTTATGCCAGATGAACATCTAAATCAACAAGGAAGAGAGGCAGTCTCAGACAGACTTGCCAAAGAACTCAAAAATGAAAAATAAATTAAAAAAATATAAGATAGAATTATTGATTTTACTATTCTATATATTTATCATCACATTGATGACCTGGCCTCTCATTTCAAATATTTCAGGATTTGTTTTACCACAGGAATATCCAAACATTAATCATTCTGACTCTATCCAGCACACATCAAAGATAGATGAATCATGGTCGCTTCTAAAGCAAGGAAAAAATCCAATAATCATCGATAAGACTGATATCAGTCAGATATACATTTTCCTTGGTATTCTGGCTACAAAATTATTAAACATCTCAACTGTGACATTCCACAACATTTTTTTTATGTTTGTTATGCTCTTATCTGGCATATTTGCATATCTTCTCATGTACGAATTTACAAAAGATAAAATTGCTTCATTTATTGTAGGTTTAGTCTATCTATCTTCCCACTATATATCATATGCATATTACTGGGGACACTCAAACACAATGCAGATACAGTGGATACCATTCATATTTCTTGCATTTGAAAGAATGTTAAGGCATAAGCGAGTAAAAGATTCTATTCTTTTTGCTCTAACAATTACTCTTCAGCTTCTATCTGGTTCATACAACATGGTTCATCTTTCGTTCGTCTTACCACTATATTTTGTATTACGCCTTATATTTGTAGATAACAAAACACTTCAAAAGAAAATCTTTTGGAAAAATATTGCCGTATCTCTTATTACAATCCTCATAACTGCTGGATACTATTTATACAAAAGAGCAACATTTTCTTCAATTCCAAGAACATTATCTGAGAACATGATGAATTATTGGCGTCTAGATTCTTTTTGGGAATTCTTCTCAGTCAATTCACATCTTTATACGGGAACACTCCAGATTTTATTTGCAGTATTTGCAAGCTATCTTATTTTTTCACATTATAGAAAATACAAAACATACATCCCTTTCCTCATTATTGCACTTGTAGTTCTATTATGCATGATTGGTCCATTCTCAATAATATCGCCTTATTATCTTCTATTCAGATTCTGGCCATTTTTTGATGGTTTACGTGTACCATTTAGAATGTATCCCTTCTTCCTATTGTCCATATCTATGTTAACAGGTCTTGTTTTTGTTAACATCAAGTCATCCAAGAAGTTATCAAGATATAGAATTCAAATTTTAATTATAACAATCTCAATAATTCTGTTACAGATAATTCTTTCACCATGGCTTTCATATCTGCACATCTATTACTTATAGAAAGATGATGCCATGTGATACGACATAGAAAATAACAAATGTCATAATAGCATTCAATACAACAGTAGCATAATCCGTCCAATCGTTTCTTTCTCTCTTAAATAATACAAACAGCACAATTGGAATTAAATAGTAACGTTCTTCAATAAGCCACGACGGCAATAGAAATAACAATGTAAGTGGATATAACAAATAATACTTCTTGTTTGCTAATTTTGTAACACTTAATGAAAGAACCGTACCTAGCACCGGAATAAAAAAAAGCGATTTTAAGAGTACTGTTTGTGAAAAGAATATTAATATCATATTTCTTAAGAAATAATCTCCCCAACCTATATTGTAAGGAT
>CAZYEG010000073.1:0-6764 GCA_964646365.1 uncultured Methanosarcinales archaeon | reverse complement strand
AACATACTCGACGCTAATGGGACACTATTTCACAAAGATTTCAGATATAAATATCGTAGTTTACGGTAAAGAGAATTTTTGGAAGCTTATGAAGTTTTTAGAGAAAGAAAAACATCCAGACCTTAGATGGAAAACAAAAGATGAGTGGAAAAAATATCATAAAAGCAGAAATAGGTGCAAAATATTTGATGAAGATGATTTTGTCTTTTGTATGGATAGAAAAAGGTCAGAAGGTTTTTTTAGAGATACATTATTTGTAATATTCGCAGTTGAAAAAGAGGAAGAGGTTTGGTTTAAGTGGGGAACCGAGAAATATAAGTCGCTTGGTGAGGTTAAAGTTGTTACCACTGTTGAAGATGATCACGACAGTGTTGTTCGACCAGGATGTTATAAGGTAAAAGATTCAACTATTACATCTGAATCAGAATATAAAGATAAAAAAATCACAAAAGTTGGATTTTATTCAAGAGACTATTGCATGCTTGCAAAACCAGGAGAAACAATTGAAGTTAGTGGAATTCTTGAAGAGGTAACCCCAGTAGATGGTGAAAAATATTATCGTGTAATGACAGGTTATTTTGATTCATATATCAACGAAAGAAGAGACAGAGAATATATTAAGCTTGTAAGATAAATATTAGGTGAAAAAATGTTAAGTGAATTTGAAAAAAAATATGTTGATGTTTTATACAAAGCAGATATACTTGATGATTCAATTGTTAAGGGATGTAATATTCTTAAAGGATATGGTTATCGAGTTTGGGAAAGGATTAAATCCTTCTTAGACAAAGAAATGAAAGATCTTGGTTATGAGAATATGTATTTCCCTTTGCTTATCCCACGAAGTCAACTTGAAAAGCAAGAGATACATAACAAGTCATTCATCAGAGAGGCTTTAATTTGTACAAAAGCTGGTGATGAAGATCTCGATGAAGAACTTATCATTCGTCCAACATCTGAGACAATAATTTACCCTTCTGTTAAAAAATGGATTAAAAGTAAGGAAGATCTTCCAATACTTCTAAACCAGTGGTGTTCAGTTGTAAGATGGGAAATATTAAAACCAAATTTCCCGTTAATAAGAAATAATGAATTTTTATGGCATGAATGTCATTCGTTTCATGCTTCTAAGGAAGAAAGTGACATTTATGCAGATAATATGTTTAAAGTTTATGAAGAGCTTCTTGAAAAAAACATGGCAGTTCCGACTTTTACTGGTAAAAAACCTGAGCGAAGAAAGTTTGCAGGTGCAGAGTATACACTTGCGCTTGAAACTATGATGAAGAATTGTAAGTCCGTACAGGCTGCAACAAGTCACAATCTTGGGCAACATTTCAGTAAAGCATTTGATCTGACTTATTCTGTTGACGGTAAAAAAGAATACATTTACCAGTCTTGTGCAGGTGTCACCACGCGAATGTTAGGCATTATTGCAATGGTTCATGGTGATGATAAAGGTCTTGTGTTACCTCCAAAAGTTGCACCTTATTCGGTTGCATTCATAGGAAAAAATAGTGAGATACAAAACATTAAAGAAAACTTTACCACAAAAACCATAGAAAAGTTAGACGATGCAATAGTTAAAGGGTTCCCTCTTATAATTGATGGTAAAAAAATATTAATCAGACACAATATGCAGGAAGTTGAAATTGAAAACAATCTTTCAACTCAAATAAACAATCTTCTTGATAAGATCCAGGATGATATGTTTATCAAAGCATCTAAATTTAAAGATGAACACACAATTGAACCAAAAGATTATGTTGAAATGACGGCGCATATCTCAGAACAAAAAGGTTTTTGTAAAGTTACTTGGTGCGGCGACGATCAGTGTTCAAGAAAGATCAGGAAAGAGACACTTGGTTCTCTAAGAATAATAAATGATCTTAATGATGATTCAAAATGTATTCATTGCGGTCAAGACGGGAAATATGTTGCGATTTTTGGTCAATCGTACTAAGGAAGGAATAAAATGATAGATTTACACACACACTCTTACATGTCGGATGGAGACCTCTCTCCAGCTGAGTTAGTTAGAGAAGCAAAAGAGCTTGGACTTTCAGGAGTAGCATTAACTGATCACGATACAATTGATGGAATTAAAGAGGCCGCAGCAGAAGCAAAGAAGCTTGGTATTGAACTTGTTCCAGGAGTTGAGATTGGTTGTTATGATGAGGAAAAAGGATTTAGAGATATACATGTCTTAGGTCTTTTTATTGATCCTGAAGACGAAACTCTAAAAAATATTATGAATAAAATGAAAGAGGAGCGAGTAAACTCAAAGAAAAAAATAATTTCTAAATTAAATGATCTTGGCTATAAAATTACTTATGAAGAAGTGCAAAAAAAAGTTAAAGGCGAAATTGGAAGACCACATGTCGCAAAAACACTTATTGAAAAATATCCTGATAAATTTTCTTCAATCAGGGAAGTATTCGAGACTCTTATTGGTAGAGGGAAAATTGCCTATGTCGATCATGAATTTAAGTTGGGTGTCAAGGAATGTATTGATGCAATTAAATCAGCAGGAGGTATTGCAATTCTTGCACATCCTGGAGCATATGAAAAAGAAACAGCTTTGTTAATAATCGAACTGTTTGTTTCTCAAGGAATTGATGGTCTTGAAGTATTTTATCCTTATGACAAAAACTACGCAAACATTTCAAAGGAGAGGTCAGACACTCTTAATACTTTATTCCTAGACTTTGCAAAACAAAATAACCTTCTTTTAAGCGGTGGTAGTGATTATCACGGAAAATCAAAGTCATCATTACTTGGTGAAGCACAGGTTGAAGATAATATTTTAGAGAAAATGAAAGTTTTTTTAAATAAAGATTAAATAACTAGAAAAGGTGAAAACATGAAAATTGATATTGATGAAAACATAATAACTGTCCTAAAGGAAAAGATGAAGGATAATTCAGAATTTGATGATATTCAGAAATATGTAAACTTTATCCTTAAACAAGTTACGGATAAGATTAATTCAGACAAACCAAATACCGACCTGAAAGATAACGAAGAACTTGTTAAAGATCGTCTTAGAAGATTAGGTTATTTAGATTAATTAAAATTTAATATCATCAATTATATTTTTCATTTCTTTTTTATTATTAAAATTAATTTTTTCTTTTTTCTCTTTTAATGGTTTTATGAACGGTTCTTGTATAACTTTTCCATCAATATCATTAGGGAATGGGCAGTCCATCATTGAAAGTAGCGTTGGCATCATGTCATAGATATCTTTTGTTGGAAGTTTTTGAGGTTTTACATTCTTGCCATAAAAAAATACAAACCCTTCATGATCATGAAATGATCTTTTTCCAGGAATTATTGAATTTTTTGCAATTGATGAATCAAATTCATATTTTTCACTGCTGACCCAGATATCTCCAGCATTATTTCTATTAATTTTTTCTCTGATGTCAACAGCTTTTATGTCATCACCAAAATCTTTTTTGAGTCCAGAAATAATATCATTTACAACTTTGTCTTTATCTTTAATATTATGATTTATGTATACTATACCGTCGACAAATGAAGGACAGTATGCAATTGACTCTCCCCACTCGATTTTTTCTCTTTTTTCAAAATCAATAAAATTAAGATCAGAAAGCAATCTATAGACTGGTTCAGATAATTTTAATAAGAATGGGTTTGATTTGACCATCTTTGTTAGCCAACGAATATTTATTTTCATACTTTTTTTATTTGATTTCCATTCTTTGACATCTTTCCCTTCTTTTGAAAGTTTAAAATATCCATTTTTGTAAAGCCATGTATTTATCAAAAACTTTCCATCATACATCTTAAAACCATGATCACTTACAACTACTAATTCTGTATCATCGTCCATATTATCTAGAACATATTTAACTGTTGAATCTACTTCTTTTAAAATTTTTTTTGCATTTTTTACAATACCAGTTTTTTTATCATTAATTATCTCTTCGTAAGCCAGGTGTTGTATCCAATCTGTATTACTCATTAAATAGAAGTATACATCATAGTCACCCTTATCATACACTTCTTTAAAACATTCATTATTTGTTTTAAGCTGTTCAAGATGATTCTTAAGTCTTTTTTTGATTGTTAGAGCATTATCAGGAAATACTTTGTAGTTCTTTAATTTAGGGAATTTTTCACTTAGATTTTTTGGATGTATTAACTCTGTCGTTTCATCATCAAACGTAAGCCACGAACAAACCATATCTCCTGCAATTTTTGCAGGCTTTGAAAATATCATATTCATCATAAACTGCTTTTTCCCACAATTATCAAGAATTTCATAATAAGTAGGATCTTTAATTGCATTACTGTCAACAAATTTTTCATTAAGATTTTCATCGAAAAGCATGAAATTTGTAATTCCATGATTAAAAACATCTTTCCCTGTCTGAAATGATATCCATAATGGTGCTGTGATAGATATATCTGTGCCTTTTAATACTCCCCACGCAGATTTTCCCATTAATTTTTTCATTGTTGGCATACAGTCTATTTGTTTATTTACCATCTCTAGACCTGTTCCGTCAATACCTAAAATTATCAGTTTTTTTTTCATATGTTTTAAACCTAAAATTTATACCCTATTAATTATTGTTTATCTTAAATATCTTTCCTTTACAAAAGAAAAGTTTAAATAACCACTTCTTCTATTTTTTTTATAATGAAATTAAAGCATCTAGAGTACTTAGAACCTGCAATTTTAGTGATATTCGTATTTTGCTTTTTCACGTTTTCTTTCGGTCCATTTATGGAAGAATCTCTCTCACATTCATATCCTTTAGGACACCTTGCAAATGATAATTTTGCATTTATGTCTTTTACACATTCTTTGCAGATTGCAGGGACATACAATAATTATGAACCATATCTTTCAGCAGGATACGATAATACAATAGCATTTCATCCTCCAGTTGTTCATTACTTATCCGTATACTTATCTAACACACTAGGGATTGAGATATATGATAGTATTGTAATAACATGTTTTATTTTCTCACTTCTTGCCATGCTTCTTTTCTATTTCTTAATTAGAAAAGTTAACCGAAATTTGGCATTATTATCTTTACCACTTATGGCTATGCTTTATCCAAACTTTCCAAATAGATTGATATTAAAAGTTGCCTGGGGACAGTTTCCATACATAATTGGAAGCGTAGTATTCATATTCTTCTTTTGGTCACTATTCCATATTAAAGAAAAAGGTTTTTGGGTATTGTTCGCAGCAAGTATAGTTGGCACCATATACACACATACGAGTGAATTTATATTCGAGATAATGTTCATGGCAGTGTGGGGCGGTTGGCTATTATTAAGAAAAAAATTAGATTTAGATATAATAAAAAAAATAGCATCTGCAGGTATCTTATCGTTTATTTTCTCTGCATATTTCCTATTTTTGTTCAAAAAAGCATTTCTTGATTTTCGTCCATATGTTTTCAAAATTGACAAATGTAATCCATTCACTACCGTATGTGGCCCATCATTTGGTATGGCACTTTGGATGTGGGTATTTATTGCAATTGGAATTGTCATTAGTGTCATGTTGATCAAAAAAGAGAAATTCTACCCATTCATGGTTTCAGGGTTCACGTTCCTTATTGCATTTACTAACATTATTGGATTTAGAAAAAGAGCCTTTGAAACAAGAAATTTTTTCCCAATTTATTTGAGTATATTTTTTGCATACGGACTTTATACCTTAATTAATCAGTTATTTAAGAAAAAAGAAGTTCATAGATTCCTCGTTGCAGCAATATTGTCTTTAATCTTATTTGTTCCAGTATTTGTTGTTAATCAGACTCAAGCTTCAGGTTCACTTATTCCAGAACCAATGTATGATGCATTTGAGTGGATAAAAAATAATGCAGAACAAGATGCAGTAGTTTATTATGGATACAATTCTAATATTCAACAAACAGGTATTATTTTTGAGTCACAAAGAGTAGGTTACAGGCAGACAATGGAAGATCTTGTAATGAAAATCAAACTTTCTGAAATGCCGCCAACACAATCCGAACTCTGGATGAATTTTGAAGGTTCTAGTCGGCTTGCATATTGGGATGGATTATCAGTTAAGAACCATATAGAGGATATTCCATCAATTAGAAACATCAATAGAAGTATGTGTTCTTTTGAGTATCTTTTCTATCCTTTATTTAATCTTGAAGAAGAAGTCGCAAAATTCCAAGCACAAACAGCACAATCTCTTTTGGATACACAAAAGTTTGAAAATGCTTTTTATAATCAATACGTAATAATACTAAAGAATAACGATGTCGGTGATGAATGTGAATTTAATAGAACAAATTAGGAATATGGAAGACAAATTAGTTCAGGATATGATATATCTTGGAATAACTTTTGTTATTTCACTTGCGCTTTTTGCTTTTACTTTCAGTAATGATTTATCACGAGCAATCAGAATAACAATCATACTTTATTGGCTTTACGTTCTTCCTGGATTTTCAATCCTTATGTATTTTAGAGAAAGTATTGGTTTTATTGAAAGGTTTGTTGCAGGCAGTATCTTAGGCGGGATATTAATGGGAGTCTTTGGATATTTTATTGGTCTAATATTCAAAATAAATATAATCTATTACCCATATTTTTTACCACCAATGATTATTGCAGCGGGGTTCTTGATAGTTAAATACGTTAAGAAATAATTTTTTAAAATGGAATACACACTATTAATGCCAGCATACAATGAGGAAGAAAACATTCCTCGTATTAAAAAAGAATTGATAGACGTAGTT
>CAZYEG010000072.1:0-6771 GCA_964646365.1 uncultured Methanosarcinales archaeon | reverse complement strand
TTAATTCTGGTTTTAGAAAAGCACATTCACTAGGTGCAGATATATTTGTAACATTTGATGCTGATGGTCAGCATCGTGCAGAAGATCTAAAAAAACTTCTTGAATACATGAAAAAAAATAAAGCTGATGTGGCAACAGGTATTCGTAAAAGAAAAGCGAGACTTGCTGAATATTTTTTTGCGGTTTATTCTAAAAAGAAACTTTCAATAAAAGACCCTCTTTGTGGAATGAAAGCTTACACAAAAAAAACTTATGAAGATCTTGGTCAATTTGATACAATAGGATCAATAGGGACAGAATTGATGTTTAGCGCCAATAAAAATAACGCAAAGATCGTCACTATGCCAATAAAGCTTTCAAAAAGAGACGACAAATCTAGATTTTATCATAATAATATCAAAGGCAATCTAAAGATATTTCGTGCAATGTTTAGAGTGATGTCAAAATATGGTGTATAGGTAATTTATATGAAAAATACAAAACAATACAAAATCTTACTCATTGGCCAAGGTTCCATTGGGAAAAGACATCTAAATAACCTTTTCTCTATTGGTCAAAATGATATAACAGTTTTTGATGTAAACAAAACAAGTCTTGATGAAGCTATTAAAAAATTCCCAAATATTAAAATCTCATCAGGTCTTGAGTCTTCATTAGCAGAAGCGCCAGATATAGTTTTCATATGTTCTCCAACATCTTTTCATGCAGAACACATTACGCTTGCAGCAAAAGCTGGTGCTCACATATTCATAGAAAAGCCATTATGTTCATCTGTAAAAAAGAAAGATATAGACGAGATAGAATCATTAATTAAATCATCTGGCAAGAAATTTTATATAGGTTTTAATAACCGATTTGAGCCAGGCATCAGAAAATTAAAAGAATTAATAGATAAAAAGACAATTGGCGATATATATTTCTTCAAGGCAGAAGTAGGTTTCTTTTTAGGATATTGGAGAAAAGGTACTGATTATACTAAGTCGTATAGTAGTTCTAAAAATAAAGGTGGTGGAGCTATTTTTGATTGGTCTCATGAACTTGATTATTTATCTTGGATATTTGGAAAACCCGAACAAGTTTCTTGTCTTTCAAAAAATGCAGGCACTAAGCTCGTTGCAGATATAGATGACTTTACGTCTGTAATGATGGACTATAAAAACAATGTTGCTGGAGTATTAACTCTGGACTGTCTTCAAAAAACATATTCCCGTACATGTAAGGTTGTGGGAGAAAATGGATCAATCCTATTTGATTTTAAGAAAAAGAAAATAGACTGGATAATTGTTAAAGATGAAAAGGAAACTACAAACACATTTGAATATCGGGATTTTGATTATAATGAAACATACATTTCAGAGATAAAAGAATTTATTGATTCAATATCAGAAAATAGAGACATTGGACCGAATCTTGATGTCGCATTAAGTGTACAAAGAGTGATTAAGTCTTGTCTCGATTCATCAAAAAATAGAAAATTCGAGAACATAGGTAGCCCACAATGAAAATAGGAATTATTATTCAAGCAAGAACTGGTTCAACCCGACTTCCTAAAAAAGTTATTATGGAAATTGGATCAATGCCAATGATTGTTTATATGCATAAAAGAGTCTCTTTATCTTCAATGGCTGACGAGGTCCTGATTGCTACAACAGATTCTCCATCAGATGACGAATTAGTTAAAGTTCTTGAAGAAAATTCCATTCCTTTTTTTAGAGGAAGCGAAGAGGATGTTCTTGATAGGTATTATCAGGCAGCAAAGAGCAAGGGGTATGATGCGATAGTAAGACTTACTGGCGATTGTCCTTTAATAGATCCAGAGTTGATTGACAAAATAATCAATCGTTACAAAGAAGAAAATGATGAGAAAGCATACGTGTCAAATATTCTTACTGAAACATTTCCTGATGGCATGGATATAGACATGTTCTCTTTTGACGCTCTTAAGGACGCATGGAATAATGCAAATCTAAAATCTCAAAGGGAGCATATACGTCCATATCTTAAAGGAAATGAAAAATTTAAGCAAATAGAAATTGTCTCTGATAAATATCTAGGTAACATTAGGATAACGGTGGATGAACCTGAAGATCTCAAACTTATTAGAAAAATAGTAGATAAATTTAACGGGGAAATGAACTACACACTTGCAGATATTATAGATTTGCTTAACAATGATTCAGATCTTCTTAGCATAAATAAAAATTTTGAAAGAGATGAAGGTCTAAAAAAATCATTAGCTAATGATGAGGAAATAAATAAGGTATAACAAGATGAAATGTACAAAAGGTATCAATCTTTGGAACGAAGCAAAAAAAATAATTCCTGGAGGATCGCAATTATTATCAAAACGTGCAGAGATGTTTCTGCCAGATCAGTGGCCATCGTATTACAACAAGGCAAAGGGCATAGAGATTGAGGACTTGGACGGCAACACGTTTAAAGACTTCTCACTCATGGGAGTGGGGTCATGTATCCTTGGCTATGCAGATGAAGACGTGGCAAGAGCAGTAAAAAAAGCGGTAGAGGGTGGTTCAATGTCTACCCTTAATAGCCCCGAGGAAGTAGAACTTGCCAAACTTCTCCTGGAAATTCATCCCTGGGCAGGAAGTGTCAGATTCTCAAGGTGTGGAGGAGAATCAATGGCAATTGCAGTTAGGATTGCGCGTGCTCATACAAAAAAAGATAAAGTAGCTTTCTGTGGTTATCATGGATGGCACGATTGGTATCTTTCAAGCAATTTAGCAGACAGTGAAAATCTGGATGGACATTTACTTTCAGGTCTTGATCCACTTGGTGTTCCTCGAGTTCTTAAAAGCACATCGATTCCATTTGAATACAATAATATTGACAAGCTAAAAGAAATAGTAAAAGAGAACGATATCGGGGTAATTGTTGTTGAACCACTTCGTCATCAAGAACCAAAAGATGATTTTTTAAAAAAAGTTGCAACAATTGCAAAAGAAATTGGAGCAGTACTCATATTTGACGAAGTCTCAATTGGTTTTAGGAAGACATTTGGTGGTGTGCACATGTCGTATGGAGTAGAACCAGATATTGCAGTTTTTGCTAAAGGAATAAGTAACGGTTATCCTATGGGAGCAGTAATTGGGAAATCAGATGTCATGGATGCTGCACAGGGTTCGTTTATCAGCAGTACATACTGGACAGAAAGGATAGGTCCAGCAGCAGCCCTTGCAACAATCAGAAAAATGAAGGATAATGACGTTCAAAAACATCTAGACACAATCGGGCAAAAAATTGGAGAAGGGTGGCAAAGGATTGCTTCAGAAGTAGACCTTGACATTGATCTGATCGGCCCAAATTGCCTGACAACATTTTCAATAAAGCATGACAAATCACTTGAGTTAAAGACGCTATTCGTTCAGGAGATGTTAAAACGAAATTATCTGGCAGGTCAAACAGTTTATGTCTCATATGCACACAAAGAGTCAGATTTGGAAGACTATTTTGCTGCAATCAAAGAAGTGTTTGCAATTCTAAAAGATGCCATAGACAAGAACGATATAGAAAAACGCTTAGATGGACCAGTATGTCATGCTGGATTTAAGCGGCTTACATAATTTTTCTGACAATTTTTTTTATTTCTTTTAAAGTAATAGTTCTAGTAATAAATATCCATACGCCGTAAAATAATCCACATGATACCAATATTATGCCTGTCTCAATTATGAAACTTGCAGAAATAATTTTTTTCATATAATTTGCAAGTACAAGTATCAATAAAGAGCCACTGATTATTTTTGTCCACGATATCCATGGTACTCTGAATTTTATAAATTTTGTAAGATAATATAGGCTTGTCATAAACATCAGACAAAAAGAGAAAAGTGTGGCTGTAGCAGCACCAACTATTCCGAATTTTGGAATAAGTAAAAGATTGGTTATTAAATTAATAGTGGCTGATGCCAGTATTATTCTTGTAACAATCTGTGGTTTTCCTATGCTTGTTAGTACAGAGTTGTTAATTTTTGCAATGGAACCAAAAATAACACCCAACATTATTATTTTGAAAGCAACATGCCCAACGGTATAATCTGCTCCAAATAACTTGTCGAGAAATATGAATGAGTATGATATAAGAATAAATGCGATTGGTGCAATTATCAAAAGAAGATATTTATACATAGATAGTATTCCCTCTTTTAGTAGTCCAAGTTGTTTCTTTGCCCAAAGATAGCTGCTTATTGGGAAACTCACGATGATAAGTGTAGTGCTAAATCTAAAAAGAAGCAGGCTAGTTGGGAGAATTATACTATACACACCAACATCTGCAAGTGTGGCAAAATATGTAAGAACCAATATGTCAAGACTTCCAAGTATTGTATCACCTATACTGTTTAACATTACTGGAAAAGAGAATTTAACTATTTTTTTGACATATTTTTTGGGATTTTTTACTTTATATTTTGAAAGGTTATGCCTCTTTTTTAGAATCGGTAAAAATATTGCTATTATTATAATACTTGATGCAAGCCAAGCAAATGCAGGTACAAGTATACCCTCGAAGAACACAAAAATTATCAAGAGAGATACAAGGTATAATATGGATCGCACTTCTCTTAGAGAGTATATGAAAATATCTTGGAACCCATAAAATATTGAAAATATTGTATCTTGAACGCCTCTTGTAAAAAACCAGACGGACAAAACTATTAATACAGGTAAAGCCAATGCAGTCTTAAAATAATTTTTTGCAAGAATGCCAGATAATAATAATAAAAGTGAAGAAATTATTATTGTAGATACAAAAATTATGGAAACCCCAGTGAAAATTATTGTTTTAATATTGTCATATTTTTTTAATGCTCTATATTCTGAAATAAATTTTACTAAAGCAGTTTCAATTCCAAGTGATCTGAAGAAATCAAGGAACTGTACAACAGCAAATACTGCGAAAAAAAGACCAAATGCACTGATAGTTAGCTTTTTTGAAAGATAAAATCTACCCACATATCCAGCCAGTCCTCCAATGATAGAAAACAGGAATATATTTACACTCCCAAACAGCGCCTTCTTGGTATAATTGCTCATAACAATACTTTTGTCTTTTGCATTTATATTGCTTTCTAAGATATCATCCAAAAACTTTAAATACCCGTACATAGTTCTATGTACGTAATAAAATGGAAAATCGTACAACAATACAAATATCAGAGAAGACCCGGCAAGAGTTAAGAAAACTTGCAGGTAAGCGAGATGTATCATATCAAGAGCTTCTTGCGGATATGATATCAGTATTTAAAGAACTTGATAGTGACATGAGCATAATATCAATACCTAAAAAGCTCATGGGAAGATTAAATGAGAATGTAGAAAAATCAGATTTTAAGACAGTAAGTGAATATGTAGCATTTTTACTTAGATTGATGATTATTGAAGATGTTAAACTTGATGGTAAAAAAGAGAATATTGTAAAAGACAGATTAAAGAGGCTTGGATATCTATGACAAAAGTATTTCTATTTGGAATTGACGGTGCACCACCAGAATTAATTTTTGACAAATGGAATGAATCACTTCCAAACATAAAGAAGCTTATGCAATCAGGCACTTATGCAAAAATGAATAGTGCAATCCCACCATCAACAATTGTTGCATGGAATTCAATGATTTCAGGAAGAGACACAAGTGAGATTGGAGTCTTTAGTTATACTAAAAAGGGAGTTGATGGACAAACTCGTCTAGTTGATTCTAAAGATATTAAATGTAAATTAATTTGGGACTATCTTAGTGAAAATGGTAAAAAAGGAGTTTCTCTTTTTGTGCCATTATCCTATCCAGTAAAACCAATTGATGGAGGAGTAGTTGTTAGTGGATTTCTTACTCCAGGTGTAGATAGTAATTGTACTTATCCAGAAGATATGTCAGAACCAGAGACTTTCTTTGATGTTTCAGTTGGACTTGCAGGACATAAAGGTTTAGAAGTAGGTCCTCTCATAGAAAAAACATACAAGATGACTGACATGCAACTTGATCTTGTTGACGATCTTGCAGAAAATCAAGAATGGGATTTTTTCATGAGTGTAATGATTGGTTCTGACCGTCTTCAACATATGATTTGGAGACATTTTGATGAGACACATAGAAGATTTATACCAGATTCAGAGCACAAAGATGCTCTTAAAAATTATTATATATATCTCGATAAAAAATTAGGAGAACTTTTAGAAAAATATCCAGATGCAGTATTTATTGTTGCATCTGACCACGGTATGATTAAGCAGGAAGGAAAAATAAACATAAACAACTGGCTGATTGACAATGGTTATATGGTATTAAAGGACGACGTAAATCTAAGTAAAAAAACACGTTTCAAAACCGATTTTGTTGATATGGAAAAAAGTATTGCTTATGGCGGAGGCGCTTATAACGCAAGAGTGTATATCAATAAAGAAAAAATTACTGCTGACGGTTTAAACTATGAAAAAATACTCAATGAAATTTCTAAAAAAATAAAAGAAATACCAGATGATAAAGGTAACAAAATTAATACTCAAATATACGTGGCAAATGAAATTTATGGTTCATGTAGCGACCCAGGATGTCCAGATTTGACAATATATTTTGATAATCTTAGATGGGCATCAAACCCAGATCTTGGCCAAGATGGACTTTATTCATGGGAAACGGCAGTAGGCGCAGATAGTGCAGGACATTCAAGACAGGGATGTTTTATAATTTCAGGTGATGGCATAAAAAATAGTGGTCTTATTGATGATATCGACATAAGACAGGTAATGCCAACAGTACT
>CAZYEG010000071.1:0-7010 GCA_964646365.1 uncultured Methanosarcinales archaeon | reverse complement strand
TGTATTTCAATATTATTCATGCCCGGAATGAGAGTTAATGGAATACTGATTATTGATCTTTGATCAATATCATATTTTTTTGTCTCTTCATTGATTTTAACATCTATACTACTTTCCGCAGAATTAAAATTCTTGATATAAAGCACCGCATCCCTACCATCAACTTTTACATTGATTATTCCTACATTAGAATTTGGCGAAGCAACATTGATAAAATCAACTGTCTGCCCTTTTGCTTCTGCTTTCAATTTTTCCGATAACGCGCTACTTCCCCGTGTATTGATAAAGTCGGAAATGACAACAATCCTACCATCTACTTCATTGAGTAGATCAGATGCGCTCTTAATAGAATCACCAAGACCAGAGCCAAACGGCTTAGGTTCAAGTTCATTAATTACCGATATCGCTTCAGTTCGAGAACCAAATTCAAGTGCCACAAGTGGCGAATCAGAAACCAGAATTATTGAAATTTTGCCAAACAGATTTTCTTTTGCTTTAAGAATCGCTTCATCAAAAACTCCTGACATACTTGCAGATATATCAATTACAAGCACAGTATTTTCTTGAGTCACATTCTTATTCATCATAATGAATGGTTCAAACAGTGCGAAACAAAGCAATAATAATGCGAATAACTGTATAAAAAATAATAAATTATTGAAAAATCTTTGAAGAAAAGCATTCCTTTTACTCTTGCCTCCTTCCTTCATAAAGAACATAATACTAGGTACAGTCTTATCATGAGGTTTGGGACGAAACATGTGAAGAATTACCAACAATAAAATACTAAGAAGAGCCCATTTTAAACTATCAGAATAAGGATTATAACCGATATTTCTAATGAACTCTGGGATAATATTCTCTAACCACAACACCATAGTGTAGTCTTAAGGCTATTAATATATAAATTTATGTTTTTCTAGAGAAGGAGTAAAAAAATAAAATATTTATTTACAATATTGAAAAAAACATCAAGAATTATTCACTAACTGCCACAGCTGAACCCTTATTAATTAATATATCAGCCAACTGCTTAGGTACAGATGTAATATCATCTTGTGCGAATGGACCATACTCTTCTAGATCCTCACCCATAAATTTAGGAACTTCCTTTACAAATTTAACCTTAATCTCTGAAGACTTACTTGTTTCAGCAGGCACACTAATCCCTACGCTATTTTCTTTAGACTTTTCTATAGATTGATCAGACTCAAATTCTCCTTTTAGAACAACTTCCATAATATCGTTCTTATGAGTTTTAAGCATAGAATCAAATTCCCCAAAAAACTCCTTTTCAGCAGCCAGAAGAGCTCCTTTTTCAATAACCGAATCACTTGAAACATTAGCATCCATTGCCATATTCATTATTTTTCTGATTCTTCGAAAATAAATATTCTGAAATATCTTCTTAATATTCATAAGCTGCTTAGATTGTAACTCTTTTTCTGAAGAAGAAACATTAGAATCAACACTAAACACCTGTTCTTTCTCTTTTATAAATAGAGATACATTAGTATAAAACTCATCATCAATCTTTTGAAGCTCTATCCTATTTTTCTCTAGTCTCAGAATCTCAAAAAGAGTCTCAAAAGTGATATTAATATCCGTTTCAGTCATTTTCCCCCCAATCTTTAATTAGATAATTCAATCTCATATTTAAAATGTTTTTTTCTTATAAGTTTATATACAAATAACTTACTACTAGGAAAAGAGAAACATTTAAATATAAAACCGTCAATAATTTTATTATTAAACCGGGGTTAATATTCACAATTACTGGAGGCATCTGAAAATGAAAAAACTTTTAGGAAGGATTAAGGAGAAACTTACATCATCACAATCCATGGGAGAAGAGGGAGATGAGGAATTTGTTGAACTCAACACAAGCGTTATTGATGATTCTAGGACAAAAATTATTGTAAGACCTTTTATCGTTGACGACTTCTCAGATATTAAAGAAATTCTTGATGCACTTAGAGAAGGATACACAATCGCTCTTATCAATATAAAACCATTAAAAGATAAAGACATGGTTGAACTTAAAAGAGCAGTCGCAAAATTAAAGAAAACATGCGATGCTATCGAAGGAGATATTGCTGGTTTTGGAGAAGACTGGATTGTAATTACACCGTCATTTGGTGAGATTTATCGAAACAAGCAAACCCAGCACCTTAAAGAACAGTGAAGATCCTGAAGTAGAGAACAGTCGTTCTCCACTAAGAATCATTCTTGCTTTATTTCTTATTTTTATAATTGTTATAATGATTATTCCATTATATTCAATAACTATAGATCCAACTCCCAAGAAAATATTATCAAAAGAGACATTCTCATATTACACATTAAATGGAACTGTAATCTCTCCAAAAAATCTTGAGCAATACCGTCTTTTATTCAACACGAGCGACCCCACGATAAAAACAATAGCAGGAACCATCATATCAAACGCTTGCAGTAAAGAGAATCGTGTATGTGATGCAAAGGCACTCTACTATTTCACAAGGGACAACTTCGAATACATCTCTGATCCTATATCAAAAGAATACGTTGAAGAACCAAAACTTTTCTTTTCTGCTGGAGGCGGCGACTGTGAATCCGGATCTGTATTCCTAGCAGCACTTTTAGAATCTGTTGGTATTGACACGCAATTAGTATTTACAACAAATCATGCGTTGGTTAGAGTCTGGATTCCTGAAGCCTCAAAAAGACATAAAGATACAGACGACTGGATATATCTTGATTGGACATGCGACTCCTGTGAATTCGGTTATACCAAAAACATTCAAAACAAGATCACCGTAGAAATTCCTTAATCAACAATTCTTGCTCCTTTAAAACATACTGTTGTAACAATAGATTTAGCTCCGACTCCAATCTTTGCAAAAGTTTCTACCATAACCTTTCTTATCAACTCAGCCTTCTCATCATTATTAGTAACAGAAAACATTGTTGGACCCGAACCAGAAATCGTACAACCATCTGCACCTGCATCAATTGCAGCTTTCTTGACATCATCAAAACCTTTAATCAACGTCGAACGAACCGGTTCTATAACCTTATCATGAAGAGACCTTGCAAAAAGGCCATAATCATTCTTAGAAAATGCAGCGCACATCAAACAAGCATTCGCCATATTAGATACAAAATGTTCCATCAATACTTTCTCTGGTAAAATCTCTCGTGCATGTTTTGTCAAAACCTGAATATGAGGCGTAACCAAAACTACTCTAAGTTCATCAATACTTCCAAGCTTCACAACATCAAACGGTTCATAAGATCTTGTAAGTGTTGCACCGCCAAGCATCGATGGCGCAGTGTTATCTGCAAAGAATCCTCCAGAAACTTTTGACTCCGCAATTGTTGCAGGAATAAGCAACTCCTCCTTACTAAGGTTCCCGCCTAAAACCTCATTTGCTGCATATGCTCCAGCAACAGCAGAAGCCGCACTCGAACCAAGCCCCGAACCTATTGGAAGATTCTTATGAAGTATAATCTCCATTCCTTTCTTTACACCAATTTGCTCCATAACTTTCATTGCAGCAATCGACGCAGTATTCTTATTCGGATCAATAGAAAGTTCAGTATGTTTACCGACAACTTTCACTACAATATCGTCACCATCAATAAGCCTAGCTTCAACTTCATCTCCAAGATTCTCTACTGCAAGACCAAGTACATCAAAACCCGGTCCAATATTCCCAATCGATGCTGGAGCAAAAACTTTTACCATTCTAATCAACTATCCTTATTTTCCTTGGCCTTTCTTTTACGCAATCAAGACTTTCAATATCACTTATTGCCGCATTGATATCTTTCTCTTTTGCATTATGTGTCAGAAATATTACAGGAACGTACTCTTTGTCTTTCTCTTTTTGAGAGACTGCCATTAAACTTATATTCCTGTCACCAAGCACTTTTGATATTTTAGCAAGAACTCCTGGCACATCTTTTAATATCATATTCAGATAATATCGTGTCTCAATCTCACCAGAGTCCTTCAATGTCAAATTCCCTTCGGTAACTCCACAGTAACCCGGTTGATTAATAATCTTAACAAGATCTGATACTACCGCGCTCGCTGTTGGATGACTTCCAGCCCCTTTACCATAAAACAGTGTTGGACCAACAAAATTACCTTCAACAAAAATCGCATTTAATTCATTATCAACTTTTGAAAGAAGATGTTCTTTTGAAATCATCACTGGATGAACTCTAATATCAACTTCATTGCCTTCTTTCTTTAGAACTGCAAGCAATTTGATTTCATAACCAAGATCATTTGCCATTATCATGTCCAATGCACTAACATCTTCAATCCCCTCGACAATAATATTATCAAGTTCCTCAAAGATACCAAACGATGTAAATCCAAGTACAATCGCTTTATGCGCGCTATCTCCACCATTGATATCAAGCGCAGGGTCAGCTTCCGCAAAACCTTTTTTCTGTGCTTCCTTTAATGCAACATCAAAAGGTAGTTTATTATCTCTCATTTGCGTCAAAATATAATTGCATGTCCCATTAACAATCCCATAGATTGAATTAATCTTATTAGAAACAAGCGAATTCTTAAGTGCCTCTATTATTGGAATACCTCCACCAACAGATGCTTCATAATTAATCTCAACACCATTATCTTTAGCCAATGGCACCAATTCTTTTCCAAACTTTGCAAGAAGCGCCTTATTTGCTGTAACAACATTTTTCTTTTTCTTAAGTGCTCCTTCAACAATTGTTTTTGCTAGACCTGTCCCACCAATAAGTTCGATAACGACATCAATCTCTTCATCATTAAGTATCTCGTTAAAATCATTTGTATACTCAAATCCCATTGTGTCAACCTTCTGGAGATCACACACTTTCGCAAGTTCAAGATCTACTCCAGAATTTTTCAGAATATCTTCTCTGTTTTCTTTGATTAACTCCATTACACCTCGGCCTATGCACCCGAGCCCAATAATTCCTATCTTCAGTTTTTTGCCATCCATATTTTATCACCTAGAATACGAACAGCCCTTAGGCTGTTGTTGTAGTTGTACCTGTAGTTCCCATTGTCCTCAATGATTTTTTTGCAGGTATCATAATAGTACATCATAAATCATATTATTTATTTAAAACTTTTGGAAAAGGTTTTAAACATCGCAAACACTATTAACAAATATGATCAATTGGCGCACACGATATGCTGTAAACCACGCTACAAGAAAGAGAGAACAAAGAATCAAGAGAGATAAACGTAGTGACAATCCAACAGTACTATACGACGCGTTGATAACCATCATTGACGAACTGGAAGGCTCCTTCGACCTTGGACACTATTCCACCGATAATCCTCGTATAAAATTAGTTACAGACCTTGAGGAATATCCTCATTCATTCCCAGATCGCTACAGAGAACGTCTCTTTGATTTGACAAACAAAGAAATGATTAGACTCGAATTACTTGTAAAAAGCTTTGCCACTGAAATTGGTAAAAGCAAATTAGTTAGCAATCTTGCACTTGGAACAATAAGAATCAATATAGAGCGACTATTTGTCGACCTAATCAAAATCGGAGACATACTCAGTGAGTTCTATATATTATTAGCACTTCAATTAAACATTCTTTCCGCCGACAACGAACCAGTCAAAAAACTTATGACTCACGACTTTCTACATCTAGAAGATCATTATAAAAGACTTGCAAAACAAGTAAAGCGTCAAAGATTTACAGCAAGAAGATTTCTAAAAATATATCAACAAGAAGAAGACATTCGAGAAAAGTTAGCATACCAATTAAACAATTTCCTACCAAATTGTCAGGATATCCTAGACTCCATCATATCAGATATACAATCCACAAAAGAGCAAGAAACTTCAAAACTACTTCAAAATCTCAAAAAAATAATACACTCAAAAGCAACCATAGTGACAGGAGTAGCTATTGCCGCAGCCTTAGCCGCAATAATATCAGGAAATGCAATCAAACAAAGAATAGCACAACAACCCACAGAAATTCACCAAGCAACAAAAGTACAAAGAATCATCACCAGACACCCAATAAAAATATACTCAGCACCTATAAACTCACCAAAAACATTTGTAGGAGACTATCCTGCAAATACAACAGTGACTATAAGAAAAGAGCAAAATGGTTTTTTCTACATTGGATCAAACAACGGCACACAATACTGGACGCCAGAAAAATATCCTGATGGCACTGACCTAACCGGACCACCACCAGAAAAACCAGCAAAAAAAGAAACTGGCAGCGGTAAAAAACACAAATTAACAAGTTTTGATCAAAATACTATTTTTGCTTTTGCGAAATCAACAATGAATCTACGATCTGGACCGGGTACAAATTATGAGATTAAAACCCAGTTAAAAGATGGCGGGTACATCAGAAGCGATGAGAAACTACAAAAAAGTACTGACGGCAGTGTCTGGTTAAAAACATGCATGACCTCCGGAGGACAACCACTATGGGTATGCTACAAAGGAAAAAGTGGCAAAAACTATCTCACACTCCAAAACAATAAAACAATCTTTGAAAACGCATACAAAAGAATCATTAAAAACCCAAAAAACCCTAAAAATTACGAACTCATTCTCTCAGATTCAGACATACTTTTTAACAATCAAATGTCAGTAAAAGATATCCAAAAATTCCTAGAGAACACACCATACAAAAATCAACAAGGCAATCCTGTAAGATGTTTCCTCGCCGACTACATACAAACTGGTCAAGTTGCAAGATGGATATACGATGCAAGCCAAACATATGACATAAATCCTCTCATAATTTTAGTTAGACTTCAAATGGAACAGTCCTTAATACGAAAAGAAACCGGTCCCGGGCAAACCCCAAAAGACTCGGCTCAAGCATGGACAAACGCAACACAGACATCTCTTAATGAAGCTGCTGGAGTAGGCATAAGAGATAATGGAACAAAAGATTCTTCTTATGGCAATTTCAAAAGACAGATTTATGGCTCGGCAGAAAAGATACACGAATACTACAAAACATT
>CAZYEG010000070.1:5152-7023 GCA_964646365.1 uncultured Methanosarcinales archaeon | reverse complement strand
GGAGCGAGGCTTTTAGTGAAAAGTGTTCTTCGCTTTCCTCTTTCCTCAAATATTCCATATAATCTTGATTCATTCATTTTTTTTCAATCTCTTGTCTTAATTTATCGCCAATAAATTCGCCGTGAAAATAGTCAATTCGTGATGCAATTGAAAGCTTATCTGCGATAACTCTTGCAATTCTTCCTTGATCTTTTCTTTTAGCGCCACAAATAAGCGGTTCATTGTATATATATCCGAATTTTGGACATTTTGATTTGCTATTTTTTAAATGACGGAACAATGCTTTTTCTGCTCCTAGAAGTTGGATAGTTGAAGCTGGCATTATTGCAAGACGCCTTAAAGATCCTGCATGTTCAATTAATTTTGCAGCAATAGCTGTCCCGATGATTGCTTGCATGTTTGGTGCAATCTTTTTGATTGTTTCTTCAAGATATTTGTCAAGATCTTCTCTTTGTTTTAGAACCGCTTTAATACTTGTTGCAAAGGATTTTATTACCTCAAGATTTGCTTCGCTTATCTGACCGCCCATTGAGACATTGATTTCAAATTCAGTTTGGATTTCTTTGATGGTTTTATTTTCAACATAATCAAGAAATTTCTCATGATTGGTTATAATATGTTCAAATTCTGGATTATAATAAGAATACCACTCACGAATACGTTTTGTAAGGGTGTTGAGAACTTTTGTCAGCTCATCAATGGTATTTATTGTTTGACTTACTAATACGTCATCAGTTACAGATTTAGCTATATCAGTCTTGATACTATCTATACACCTTTTTCTAACATTCTGAAACTCACTAGTATTCATATATGTGTGGAAAACGATTTCGTTTATAAATGTTTATGCGATATGGATAACTTTTTGTTTACTAGTCTTACCTTTTAGAATTTTTACTTCTTTTTTAGTGATTTTTCTAAGAAATTTGATAATCTCTGAGTTTGCTTTGCCGTTTTCAGCTGGCTCTTTAATAGATACAAGAAATGCTTCCTTTTCTTCGTTATAGCCTGTAATCTCGTTTTTCCTTTGATTTGCTTTCACGATGATCTTCATTGATCCTTTTGTTGGGATATCCATTTTTGTAATAGAAGAATTTATAATATTTATATGTATTTTTTATTTTCATGACAATACCAATAATATTCACAGATGGTGGATGTTCTGGGAATCCCGGACCAATGGGAATAGGAGTAGTTGTAACTGTTGATGGGGAAGTTGTTGACAGATTGTCTGAAAGACCAGGAGAAGGAACTAATAATATTGCTGAATATATGGGGATTATAAGAGGTCTGGAATTAGCTATTGAAAAAGGATATGAAGAAATTGTTATTAAATCTGATTCACAGCTATGTGTTGGGCAGCTTTCAAGGGGATGGAAGATTAATCAAGAACATTTGCGAGAATTAGTTAAAAAAGTTAAAAAGTTGGAGGAAAAAGTTAGAGTGACTTACATACACATTCCTCGTGCTGAAAATCTTGCTGATGAACATTCAAATATGGGATTATAATGGATAATGAAACACTAATACGGATTGTGAAAGAGAAGAATCCTAAATTAAGTTTTCTCGATATTGAAGAAAAAGAAAATATGATACTCTGTAAGGTTGATTCAAGCAGAGTCACAATGAAATTAATTGAATATACTGATTTTTTTTACAATGCATACGTCTATCTTGAAGGAATAAATAGAGTAAAAGCGATCAAAGATCTTATTGGTTTTACTTACAAGAAAGGCGGAATTGTAGGGGTTACAACATCTTTTCTTGGTGAAAATGAGAAAAAATCAAAAGATAAACTTCTAGAATTAATGGATGAAGCACTAGAAAAGTACAATATGATAATTAAGATAATGGATGAGAAAGATATTGAT
>CAZYEG010000070.1:573-5142 GCA_964646365.1 uncultured Methanosarcinales archaeon | reverse complement strand
TAAATCAATACTTTGATTTAATACAAACGGGATAATTTATGAATAGTTTTTTATATCAAGTTTATTTCTAATTACATATGAGCTATCAGACAATATTTAAGGAAGTATTAAAGGAGAATCTTCCTACAAAAGACGAGAAGAAAAAGATAGAGATAATTGTAGAAGGTTTTGTTTCTGAATTACAAAAAAGAGTTGGGACTGAAGGCACAGTCAAAGTTGGTGGTTCATTTGCAAAAGGAACTTTCTTAAAAAAAGATTTTGATTGTGATGTATTTGTTATGTTTGATGATGATAAGAATGCAAGTGACAGATTGGAAGAAATATTGAAGGGACTTAGAGCTGTTAGAGTGCATGGTTCAAGAGATTATTTCCAGCTTGTTAGAAAAGGTGTGAAATTTGAGATTGTTCCTGTCTTAAAAATTGATAAATCTTGTGATGCTAATAATGTTACAGACTGTTCTCCTATTCATGTCGATTGGATTAAGAAAAAAATTACTAAAAGACCTGGATTATCTACTGAAGTAGTATTAGCAAAGTTATTTATGAAATCTATTGGCACTTATGGTGCTGAAAGTTACATTAAAGGATTTTCTGGGCATGTTTTGGATATATTGATTACTTATTATGGGTCATTTCTAAAGTTGCTTTCTGCTTCACAGAAATGGAAAGTCGGAGAAATCATTGATATTGAGAAGCATTCTGGGAAGTTGAATGATAGTAAAACTTATGGACCGCTTATAGTTGTTGATCCGATTCAAGAAGAAAGAAATGCGGCGGCAGCACTTGGAAAAGAGAAGTTTGAAATATTTATTTCTAAAGCGAAAGAATTTTTAGAAAATCCGGATAAAAAATATTTTGTCAAGGAAAAATTTTCTATATTGAAAATAAATAGAAAAAATGATGTTGTACTTTCTGTTTCAGCTTTGGAAGGAAAACAAGACGTAGTTGGAGCAAAACTACTCAAGGTTTTTGAATCAATTGGCAAGAAGTTGAAAGAATTTGAAGTTGTTGATAGTGGGTGGCACTGGGATAAAGATAAGATGTGCTATATGTGGTATAAACTTTCTTCTAAGGAAATTGGTAAGGAGTATGAGCACATGGGGCCTCCTAAGAAAGCTCGAAAAAACTTTAATGAATTTGTAAAGAAACACAAAAATTACTATCTAAAAGGCGATAGAGCTTATGTTATGATTAAGAGAAAACATACTGCTATTAAGCCTTTTGTCAAAGATTTACTTAAAGATAATTATATAAAAGAGAGAGTTGTAAGTATTAAAAATGTTTGAGATAATTACAGAAGCAATAACTAATCCTTACATGTTAATTGTATTGATTACGTTTCTGCCTTTCTTAGAGTTGAGAGCGAGTATACCTTATGGGATTATAGCTCTTGGCAGGGAGAATTGGTGGCTTGTGTTTTTGATTGCAGTTGTTGTGAATATTGCACTTGCTCCGCTGCTTTACTTCTTTATGGACAAAGTGTTGCATTTATTTTTACGAGTTAAATGGATTGACAAAATATGGCAAAAAATTGTTGTTAAATCACAGAAAAAAATACATCCGTACGTCGAGAAATATGGCGTGTTTGGGTTAGCAGTCTTTATTGGGATTCCGTTACCTGGATCTGGAGTTTATTCTGGAGCAATTGGTGGATATCTGCTAGGGTTTTCTTTTAAAGATTTCTTTAAAGCAGCTGTTATTGGAGTTTTGATTGCTGGAGCAGTCGTTACGCTTGTTATGGTTGTTGGTACGAGTGGTCTTGGTCTTTTTGTTAAAAGCATCTAATTTGTTGCTATTGCATAGTGATATTTATAAATACTTAATGATTTTTACTGATTATGTCTGCATCAGATAATTTTGTCAATGAAAGCTTTTTAGAATCACTTGCTAATTCTGGCCTAGACATAAATGCGCTCAGGGAAGAATATAGCGTTCCTGGGAATATCTTGACACCATACAGAGGTGTAACAGTTGAAGAAAGAAATGATATTTCTAATGCTAGGATAAAATTAAATGAATATTTAACAGCAAGTATAGATGCGTGCATCGAAAACGTTGGCGGACTTCTAAAATTTGAAATTGGAGATACAGTTGCTCATTTCTTAACTGAGCAAGATACCACAGGAGTGCAATACACTGGCACTCATGGCATAAATTATGTTCATAAAGCAGGTGGTGGGGCACAGAAACATCTTAATGGATTATTAGGGGAACGTGAAATTCAAAAAGGAAAGATGGGGACGTTTTTTAACACGGCAGACTTGAAACCAACAAAAGGCATGAAGGTTGGTGACTTTATATTATATAAAACCCCCGAGGGAGCTACTCGGCACGTCGCAGACTTTTTAGTATCTAGATCAGAACCTACTGACAAAGAAAAGGATGTAGTCACTCAAGAAGCAAAGAATTTTGCCGCACTATTAGTTGACAACGAACTTGATATTTGGCAATTAAAAGACCAATATGGAGTTGACCATCCCAATCTTATAAGCAGAAGAAATGCTCCAGCAAGAGAACTTGTTGATGAAGTTATGAACATAATGATTTCTTCCATTAAAGAATATGCAACTCAGTATGGCTTTATACTTGATCACGATGTATGTGCAGCAATGCTATATGTATTTCATGAACAAGGTGCATCGGAAGCTGATGTAAAGATTGCTGCCAACTATTTTACACACACACCATTACATGTTAATTTAATAAAAAGGGAATTAGAAGATACTGGAGTAGCAAGAAGTACGATTGGACTCTTCTATGACCACGAAGAATATGGTTTTGAAAAACATTCTGGTTTTGCGAACAACGATATTGTATATGTTCATGATGAAGACAAACTCTTAAAATATCTATTAAAAAATGGATTAAAAAAACAGGAGGCTTCAAGTTATGAAGATGAAGTTGATTATGATGCCGAACTCTCATCTAGAAATACGACTATACATTTGAGTGTTGACGGAACAAAAGTCGTTGCAAAACAACATCTTGGCGGACAGTTATTTGAGATTACTCCTTCTGACAGACAAACTTATCTTTCCAGAGAAATATTTGATGGAATTTTCGAAGCTGCTTCTAGAAACGGAAATAGATTTAACCCTGATTTAGATTTTCAATTCATGAATGTAAACTTTGATGGTGATGTATACAAGGTTACTATAAGAAAAACAGTTCAACCTGGTGGAGAAATAATGCAGGAAATAACTGATTACAATGTTTCATAATTCAGAACTTCTTTAGAATTTTGCTTTCAAAGCCAATCTTGATTAGCGAATCTATGTCGAGATTTGCTTCAATCTTCTCTACTTCACTCATCCTTGCCTTAGTTTCAGGATTCTTTGCAATAAAAAATGAACAGCAGTCTGTATAAGGTTCAATTGAAATATCGTAAGTGTCTATCTGTTTTGAAACCTTTATTATCTCATTCTTGTTAAGTCCAATCAAGGGTGAGACAACCATAAGATTAACCGCATCATTAATCGCAAGAAGGTTTGGAACTGTTTGTGAAGCAACTTGAGCTAAAGAATCACCAGTAATCATGACGTTTATTCTTTCGCTCCTTGCAATTGCTTCTGCAATCCTTCCCATGAAACGTCTATAGATGATCATTCTATATTTTGCAGGGACTTTCATAATGAGTTCTTTTTGAATCTCTTCGAATGGAATGATATATAATTTGGATTGACCTTGAATAGATGAAAGTTGCTTAACTAATTTCTCAACTTTCTTCGATGCAGAGCGCGTCATCTGCGTCTTGTTTTGAAAGTGTATAAATGTCACCTTAACTCCTCTTTTCATCATCATATAGGACGCTACTGGACTGTCAATGCCTCCAGACAAAAGAGAAATCATCTTTTCTGCGCTACCAACAGGAAGTCCGCCTACTCCTTGGGTTTTTTCAGTACCGATGTATGCTTTGGTATTGCAAATCTCAATATTAAGTGCAATCTCTGGATTTTTTAATTTCACTTTAAACTTGTATTCATCACAAATCAATTGCCCAACTATTTGGTTAATCTCATTTGAGTTAGTCTTAAATCCCTTATTGTGTCTTCTACAATCTACAGAAAAAGTTTCTGGATTAGTATTTTTCATAAGACTTAGCGAAGCCTGTTTTATATCTTCAATATTTTGCTCTGTTTCAATTGAAAAAAGAAATGATGATATTCCAGGCATTAATGAAAGTGATTTTGTTATTTTTTCTTGATTATACTTTTCCTCTAAAGAAACTATAATTTGTCCCCTTTCACGAAGAACTCTTTTGATATTATCTTTAATTGCGAATTTGATATTTTCTACAAGTTTCTTTTCGAAATAGTCTCTATTGCCTTTTTTAAGTCCAATCTCATCTTAATTGAGAACTATATTTGTGTAATTCATTAATCTAGATAACTCCTCTACTGTTTAAAAATGTTATCAAATTAGGAAGCCTACAACAACTCCTAACACAAATCCGATAAGAATGCCTAAAACGAAAGCTATACTGACCAGGAATCTGTTCTCATGTGTAATGTGGTAGTTGTGGTGTTGCACACCCTCTTCACTATCTGGACTAACTTCTTTTGGAACTGG
>CAZYEG010000070.1:0-563 GCA_964646365.1 uncultured Methanosarcinales archaeon | reverse complement strand
AACTTTCTTCTGCTTTCGGAATAGGTTTACCGCTCTTTACATTCTCTATTGCAGAATGTATTGTCTGAATATTCTTTAGAGATTTAATTCTGAGTTTTACAGCTTTATATGTTGCATCTTTTGACTTGATGTTTACTAGAGTGTCTGCCAGTGTCTCATCCTTTATTGAGTTTCTAACCCAAACTTCAAAATCGTTTCTCTTATCCGTAACATGATGCTTAAAAGTATCATTGTCCATCTCTTCCAAAGCCTTATCAAGCTCCTCAAGATTTCCAATTTCTCCGCCCTTAACTAACCAGAAACGATGTTCTGAAGGTACGTCTGAGAATATCTTCTCAATCTTCGATGCTCTATCAATTGTCAATTTTCACCACCCCTTTTTGGTTTAAATCTAATTTCTTATTTTTTTTCAGCTTTCTTTTCTAGCAACTGTTTTTTCCTTTTATTTTTTAGATAATCTAGCCTTTTCTTTACAAGTTCTGCAACTGTCTTAGGAGATCTGCATTTGCCAATCTCTCGCGCAAGGAACACATCCTTTAGCACATCTTTGATCCATGTCTTAA
>CAZYEG010000069.1:0-7042 GCA_964646365.1 uncultured Methanosarcinales archaeon | reverse complement strand
AATAATTTTAAAAAAATGAAGTCGTAAGCAAATAAAATAGATAAAAATAATAACAGTGGTAAAAAAGAAGAAATATAACTAAAAAAACTAAATGAAGATTGCAAAAGAAATTTCGAAAGAGACCGGATAACTTACGTTAAAATTATCTCCAAAAATAAACATTGCCTTGGGTATAAATCCAACCGCAAAAAAATCCCAAAAATGATACTCAAGACCTGCACCAATCTTAACAAACACTCTATGAAGTATCTTATCAGTTACTCCAACAGATTCCATTTGTCTTCCTGATTTGTCTGTAAAATAAGGTTCTTTACAAGAATGCATAATGTAACCAGATGACAAAACACCAACAGGTCTAAACTCAAAACCAGTTTCAAATTTTGCCCCAACCTCTATACCAAAAGAGGAAAGATTATAAGATAAATCACCCTTAATATTATTGATTGAAACATTTTCAAAAAAATGTTCTTTAGGTATTGAGTAAAAACTACCTGTATACCAGGTAATCCAGTCTTTTGGAGAATAACTGATTTTTCCTCCAAAAGACAAACCAGTCTCTAAAATACTCGCATCTGTATCTGTGTATAAATTTCCTATATCGGATATTAAAAAATTTGATGTTTGAGTAAATGTTAATTCTTCTCTGTCTGCCTCTGCATTAAATGAAAAACAAATAACAAATATACATAAATATATAGTTAAAAATCTTAATAATAACATAATTTAAACCTTACAAGAATAATTCCATCAATAGTGAAAATACTAATTAATCTTTCCGAGCATCTTCTTGATGTATTCTTTAGATAGGGAAGTGTCAATTCTACTCGGATTTCCTATAAGTACGACTTGTACTTTCGGAAGAATATCCAAACATATCAAAAGCTACGATATTAGTTGTAAATTCATAGTCATTATAACAGTCATTACCGGCAGGTGTTGATTCACAAGCCATTCTTTCTCTTGGGCATCTAAATAATATTTCACCTTCAGCATCACCGTAGTATGTCGGTCCTTGCAGTGTTCTATAAACACTTCCATCATTGTACATAATAGAAAACATAACTTTATCCACACCTACTCCATTATCAGTAAAAGCATATTTTATTGTTATACTGTCACCTTCATCACACCACCCTTGCTCAAATCCATGTACTTCGTACTTTGTTATTTCTGGACCTTTTTCATCAACATAAATGTGATAGTTTTTTTCTCTTTCATTTCCAACAACATCTTTTGTTTTGACAGTATAAGTAGTTAATTGGTTTAACTGTGGGTATATTTCTTGTCTTAGATTATATTTTGAACCATCAGGATGTAAATTTATTGTCCCTATAAAATGACCACTTAGAGTTACATTATTTATTGTTCCCCCATCTTTTATTCTTAAATTTAAATAAGGTTCTGAATTTAAATCTACAAAATAAACATCATCATATTTATTCTCAAAATCTATATACTTTCTAATTTTGTGTTCCGGTTTATTGTTACAGTCCTGAGGTAATCTGAGTGTAATTGCTCCATCTGAACAATAATCATTAATACTAGGAGCTACATTATCAATCCGAAATTTCCTTGAATCAAATGACTTGTTGTTTGCTTTATCAACACCAGCCATTATGATTGTCATATATTCATTATCCATATCTCCCCATATATCATAAGTTTTTGATGTACAGGACAAACCATATATTGTTTCAGAAATATCATCATTTTCACATGTCATAGTCTCTAGTTGTGATAAAAGAAGCAAATCAACGACTTCTAAATTAGTATCTTCATACTTGAATACAATGTCAAAATCATTAACAAACCTGTGTCCTTCAAATCTGTTTACAGATTTTAAATTTGGTTTAATGGTATCTTTAACAAATGTTTTAGTAAATGGGTTTTCACTGTTTGTATTTCCTGCAATATCAGTTGCAATTATTTTTATATTGTTTTCACCTTCTATTAGTTGAATATCAATGGTAGGGTACATTCCAATGAAATTAATTGGTGAGAAAATACCTATTGATGATTCATTTAAGAAAATTTCAATTTTTGACCATACTAAAGAACTATCATCAGAAACTTGTATATCATCAAGTTTAATTGATTCCTTATTTATATAACTATCAAGATTATTCAAATCATTACTGAAAACGCTTGGTGCATTATTATCAATATTAATATTATACGTTTTATTAAGCGTGTTTCCTGCTAGATCCTTAGCTTGAATATTAATTTGTTCTATATCGTGAATATCAAAGTATTCGGTATTCCATTTAAATGAATATACACATTTTTTTTCAGAAGCACTATAACTTGAGTCCGCATCAAAATAACCTTTTGGATATCCAATTTGACACGAATATTGATTAAGGTTTTCATCTTTAATAAAAGCATTTACTGTAACAGTCCCTCGAAGGTGATTAGATCGTGGAATACCATTGTCGTCAATAATTTCAACATAGTACATTGGTGCATTTGAATCATGAATTATGTTAATTGTATTTAGTATATTGTTTCCGACGTTATCCGTTGAAACTATTTCAATTTTGTTATTTGTATTGGAATCAATTGGAAAACCAACATCAAAATAATCCGTCATATTTGCCGCAACATATTGATTATTTATTTTAATTTGCTTTATTCCGCTTCCTGCATCAGTACCGATAACTTTCAATTCAACAAAATCTATATTTATATAATCCCCGTCTGAAAAATTCACTACTTCTATTTCAGGATGTAAAGTATCAATTTGAGCTGTTATGTCTTTTTCGCTTGAATTTCCTAAATTATCAAAACAGGTTGTGACAATTGAATTGTCACCTGTTTGCAAATTTGAAACATCCAAACTCACAGCAAACGATAATGCAGGATTAAACACAGTTTTAAGCTCGGTACCGTTGTTTGAAAAAATACACTTAGAAATACTGTTGTCATCTGTAAGCGATACTGAAAGATTTATATTACTTTTGTACCAACCCTGGGGTTCATCAATATCTATTGTCGGACCTACAGTGTCAAATATTTTTGAAGCGGTGGGAAGAATAAAAAGAGCATCTTTATCTTCAGATATGTGTTCAAACCAAGATTTGCCTAAATCGGTTTTGCCATAAATTTTTTCAAGATACTTCCTCATTGCTATTGCCAAATCAAAGTTAATAATGTTTTCATCAATAAATTTGTTTGCATTTCTGCAATACCAGCCAACATTTTGACCGTTTAACTTTCCATCAATTTTTTGATCTGCAAAATCTTTAGCAATATAATTAACAAAATCCATACCCGTTACATCATCACAGGCTATTGAACCACAAGTTTCAGCAATATCATAAGCTTGTTGTGTAATACCAATGTTTACTAATGCGTATTTGGTTGAATCATCAGTGAATGACCAAGTACCAGCATCATAATTTGGTTTTGTATGTAATATATCGTCTATGTCAAAATGTGATTGAATATCGTCAATGCAGTATCGATAATTATAATCTTTTCCACATCGTACAGCAAATGTTGTGAGGGGTGTGACTTGGATTTCATAATCTTTACCCAATTCGGGATCTAAAATAACAGACTGCATGACGTTTTGCGTTCCAAAGAGCCTATCCTTATCACATGCTTCATCAAAGTACATTGTTTCCGAACCTGCCGATTTTACAACTATTATAATATTTTCACCAGGAGGAACAGGTTTGCAATCTGTAAGTTTAAATTTTCCTCTATCATCAGTTGTAGAACTGCAAAGTATTGTTTCTGAGTCTTCTGAAACAGCTTGAACAGTTGCATTTTTTACTGGCCCCTTGTTTGCGTTTCCTTTTATGTTGTTTGAGTTTTTTACAAATATAGTTTTTGAAGAATCGAAGTAATTTTGTGCATAATCTTTTATGAATAAAGATATTGTTATACTTTCATTTGGATTGTCTCTTTCAACAGTATTAAATTCAATTTCAATTATGCCATCATTATCTGTATCATAATAACTTTCATCACCAGAAATTGAAATTCTCATCTCTGATATACCGCAATCTATATCTGATGCATGAGCTTTTATTAAAATTGTTCCGTTAAAATTCCCATCATTATCTTTATTACCAGTAACATCAAATGTGGTTACATTTGGAGGTGCTGTATCACGTTTAACAACAATCTTTTGTTGCTTCCTATTACCGATATTATCTTCGGCAATTAAAAGTATTTCATGTTCTCCATTTGTTGTAACTTTTACTTCTGAAGTTTCCCAATCACTGAAATTTTCTGTAATTGTCTCAAATAATCCAAGTCCTTCATATATTTGAATTTGCTTTAATCCACTCCCGTTATTATCTGAGGCATAACCAGATAGAGGAACGATGTCATCAGTTCCAACACAATTGTTATTTCCTATAGCATCAACTTCAAGTTCTGGAGGAGTATCATCAATTTTAACAGTTATTGATAAATTGCTTTCATTTCCTAATTCGTCTAAAGCAGTACAATCAATTTTAAGCTCTCCATCTCCGAATACAGTGGTATCACTTATATTTTTATTAATAACACGTCCTTGACCCGTTTCCACTGAAGAGAGAACAGGTATTGAAGAATGATCCTGATAACTACATGTTAATTCTGCTACTCCTTCTGAATCAATTGCAGAAACATTCAATTCAATTCCTTCATTTGAACTATACCACTCATTGGCTATAGGAGAAGAAATATCTATAACAGGTCCGGATTTGTTTATCTCAATTGAAACTATTTTTGTAGCAATATTATGTTGTGTATCTTTAGCTTCAAATTCAATTTCATTATCTCCTTCATTTAATCCTGAAATATCGATTGTTCCGGTAATATGTCCAGGTTCTTGAAGAGTGTAAGTAACATTATTCGGACTTTTTACAATAATTGTCGGAAGAATACCGGAATTATCACTTGCAGTTACATCAAATTCTATAATTGTTGAAAACGTACCTGAGGAAGGAACCACGTTTTCAAAAACAGGTGGTTCACGGTCAAATTCAATAACAGGGGCTTCATCAAGTGGAGGATACAATTCTGAAGTATCATTTGTCATATCATCAAAAACTTTGCTCATATCCTCTTTTGTTAATCCGCTATAATTTCTATCTGATATAATAAAGTCAAAACCTCTATTTGCCGCAAAATGCCTAGTTGTATTTGCTTCAAGTTGGTATCCTGTTGTAGTTTCAAGTTGAGTATTATTTTCTTTTCCATTGAATACACAATCTTTATGAAGATCTCTTGAAAGAAGGATGATTATATCCAATAGTGTCAAATCAGTTGCAGGAGTAATATTAACATCGATTGAAAGATTGTAAGCAATTTGCGAAAGTACAATTTCAGCAAAACCGCTAAGAACAGAATCGGTCAAACCAGGTGCAGAACCACCAGTTAAATCAAAAGGTAAAACATCACCTAATGATATACCTTTTGGTTCTGCATATCTTTTAAAATGCTCTGATATTAACTTGTAAGCTAAATCTTTTGTCATATTATCTTTTTCACATTTTGATAAATTTGTTGCTATAGTCGTCCAACCTGAAATATAAACATCTTCAATCACATCACCAGAATCAAAATTTAATATTGTATTTAAAGTGTCGCCCGTTGAAAACATAACTTCAGTTGCAGCAACAGGATCAATAAAACTTGAGTTAGTTCCAGACACTTCAATTAAAAGATGTCCTGAAAAATTGTCATAATCTACTTCCATATTATATTTGCCTTCATCGTCTGTTTTATCTTCTGCTACAAGATTTCCTTTTACACTATTTTCAAAACTAAAAATTTTAACATCCGCATTTTTTATAACAGTTCCAACAGAAACAGTTCCAGAAATTAACCCAGGTAAAACATTGTCAACAACAACTGAAATAGTTTTTGTTCCTTCAATTTCATTGTTGTCTTTTGCAATAATTTTAATTGTAGTTTCACCATCTGGACAATTTAAAGAATTCCAAACACCTTCAAAAATACTATCTTGAGTGTTTGTATCACCGATAGCTTCATCACAAGCTTTAACGGAAATAGAATCAATTCCTTGATCATCAATACATGTTATTTTTATATCAACATCACCATTTATAGTAGATCCACTTTCAGGTGTTTCAACTTCACATGAAGGTGCATTTTTATTAATGGTTACTTCAAGTTTAGTTTCACCACTTTTATTTCCTACAATATCCTCTGATATTGCTGTTAATATTAAAGTACCGTTGTCAAAATCATCAGCACTTTTTTTAGTCCAAAATTTATTTGTTTCTTCGGGCATATCATATTGATTTACAAGTTCTTCACCATTTGCAGTTACTTTAAGGTTTGTAATAGCTGAAACTTGATCCGTTGCTTCTACACTAATTTCAAATTCTCCTGAAATGATTTCATTGGTGGTAGGAAGAAGAAATATATTAGTAGGTCCTGTGTTATCAGCTATCAAGCTAAACTCTTTTGTAAATGAGTTTCCTTTTTCATCTTCTGCATATATAGAAAGAATAAAATCACCATCATCAAATCCTATACTGGTCATTTCCCAAATATAAATATAAGGTGTATCAACTTTTTCTTCTAAAACCTCTTCGCCCTCCCCATTTATTAGAAGTTTTAAAGATTGCAATTTACTTTTATCTACAATCTCACACGAAATATCAAAATCACCTTTAATAATCTGTTCATCTATAATACCTGTACAATTAATATCCGGTGGTTCCGTATCAACATTTACATTATTATCAGAACAATCTCCACCAACAAAATCATTATCACATCCGAAATTATCAATAATATTATTTACATATTCAACAGTAAGACCTGACTTGTTATTATTAGAATTGATAAAAGTTAAACAAGCATTAGGAAGATCAACAAGATAAGTATCTGAAGATAATTCAACACCTGAAACAACTTCTAAAGCGTCTCCTTCAACACTTCCATCTAAAACACCATCCTTGATATCATCAACCATTGTCATAACAAATTGAGCACTAGAAAGACCCAAATGACCATCAAGTCCTGCTTTTTCTGCTAACAAAAGTGCAAGTTGAGAAATACACCCATTCCACAT
>CAZYEG010000068.1:0-7081 GCA_964646365.1 uncultured Methanosarcinales archaeon | reverse complement strand
CATCCTCTCATTTTTTCTTCTGCTTTTTTAAGACTCATTTTCCCAGCCCTTACTTGACCGGTCAATTCGAAACCCTTAATCGGATGAAACTTTTTACCATCAATTTTATTTGACACCATTGGTCCGCCTGTTAACATAACAGCAGGTAAATCTATTCTTCCTGCAGCCATAAGCATACCTGGAGTTATCTTATCACAATTAGTAACACCTACCCAACCATCAAGACTATGAGAAAGCATCATTATCTCAATATTATCCGCAATATTCTCTCTGGAAGGCAAACTTAATCGCATCTCTGCGTACATTGCAATTCCATCACAGACACCTGGTACGCCCCACTCAAAAGGAACTCCACCCGCATCTACAATCCCACGCTTAACTTCCTGAGTAAGTTCATTAAGATGAATATGTCCTGGAATAATATCATTATACGAATTTGCTATACCTATAAACGGTTTATTGTTATCTATATCTTCAGCCTTAACACCAGCAGACATCATAAGTGCCCTATGTGGCAGTGTCTCAGCACCTTTCTTTAGTATTTCTGATTTCATAACAGGTAGAAAACAATAAGCGTTTTTAAAGTTTATCCTCAATAAGCAAGCCATGATCTACTAAATAATCAAGTACTGGTCCATGATCCCCTCTTGCTACACCATATTCCCTAAAAAATTCTTGTGTTTGTACTAACTTTTCCATTTCAACTATTTCAAAATTATCTATAGGAAAAGCACAAAAAGATCCATGCTGTGTAATCGAAAAATTTTCCCCATAAACATGATCAAACACAAAATGCGCCCGGGGCATATGATATAAAGACGTAATTAACACAATATCATCAACACCATATTCTTTACATATTGCTTTAGTATATGCCGCATTCCCCAATGTGTCTTTTGATTTTTCTTCAATAAGAGTATATGGAAGAAATTGCGCATAAGAATCTACAATCCTTTGATGAAGACTGGCTGCCTCAGAGACCACATGCCCGTTTGTTGATCCCCCAGAGATAATCAGCCTTACTTCTTCAGTATCTTCTAATGTAGCACTTAAAACTTCTAATGCTGTTTCAAACCGTTCAACCTCTCTAAAAGTTCCATCAGCATTCAACCGTTTGCCTAAAAGAACAATTCCTTTCATAAAAACAATAAAAGACGTAACACCTTAATAAAATTATCAATAACATTTTTAAATTAAGTATAATCTATATCTATTCAAAATGGAACCACAAAATATACACATATACCTAGCAACACAACAAAGTTTTTGCGGCGGCGTAGCAAGAGCACTCAACACTGTTGAACAAACACTAGATGCCCCTCATGGAACCGTTTATATTACAGACGAACTAATACATAATCCTAGCATAAATGATTCTTTAAAGGCTAGAGGTGTCAAATACTTAAACGAAATCGGCAAAAAGAATCAAGAAGACGAAGAAACAACTCTAACACGTATTGTCACTGCAGACGATATTGTAATTGTTCCTGCATTCGGAATAACTAAGGAGTCATATGAGACACTAGAAAATATTGGTTGCCAAATAGTTGACACCACATGCCCAAGCGTTACAAAGGTAACAAGAAAAATCCAAAGGTACAATGATGGCGGACTTGTAACTATCTACTATGGAAAACCTGGCCATCAAGAAGCAGAGGCTGCAGTTTCTTTCGCAGATTCGTTCATAATGTATAACAAAGAAAAAGATCTTAAATTGATTTTATCATACCTCCAAGGAGACATAGAGAGTGATGAATTTATAGAAGAATTTGGAGGGGAATATTCTGACGGATTCACTCCTGAAAAATTAAAAGACGGAATCGGACTCGTTGCACAAACAACTATGTTAAAATCTGGTGTAGAAAAACATTTTGCAATGTTTAAAGAAATTCCTGATCTAAATGCAAGATTCCAAGACTCTATCTGTGGGGCAACAGAAGTAAGACAAAGAGCAATAGAGGAACTATCACAAAACCCAGATATAAATTTATACATTATTATTGGAGGTTACAATAGCAGTAACACAGGCAATCTAGCAAACATCGCAAAAACATCAGGAAGGCAAGTATATCATGTTGATGTACCTAATAAAGTATCAACCGATAAAATAACACATGCAACAAAAATAGAAAAAAAAGGCAAAGAGCTTATTGTTAAAGAAGAAACCGTGGAAAATTGGCTACCAAACCAAGACGTTGTAAACATCGGTATCAGTTCAGGCGCATCAACCCCACAGGATGCTGTAACAGAAATCATTTCTATTCTTAGCGGAAAAGTCCAACAAAATACAGAAAAATGTGTTGATTTAGAAGAATAAAAAAAATTAGAAAAAAAATTATAGAATAAATCTACATCTTATCTGTTGCTTTTTGCATGATCGGCATGACTTTTTCAACTTCTTCTTTAGTCATCCTTCCTAGCTTTGCAAAAGATGTTTTTCCGTCTGCATTAACTCTTTCCCTTGAAAGTTGCAATTTTGGTGTACCATCATTATATGAGAATACTCCTACTTTGATGTTTGAACCTTCAAATTCAATTGTCTCAGAAAACTTTTCTTCGTCTAGATTTGGATCAAATGGCATATTTATTACCTCCTTATAATCTAAAAGAGAAAATGAGATATATATAAAATTTACTTATAATGTACCAAGTGGCTCTGTTGTTCTAAATGGAAAAATTAATTTTCTTGCATGCCTAAATATTGCTCTTTGCATTTCTATATCGACATTACCATATTGTACTTTTACTGAAGTCTTAATTTCTTTATCAGAAACTGTTCTTCTTTTTCCATTCTCATCAACTGGCTGCTGAGTAGTAATCGAAGCTCTTTCATTAGAGTTGATAAACCAACCGTGCCCCGCTAAATGAAGTTGGTGATCTTCAAACGCTTTAGGCTGCATATACTCTGCCAATTTTACTTCTCTAAAGAATTCCATTGCATCAAATAAATCCTGATCATGTCTTTCTAATTCATATTCCTTATACAAATTACGCGCTGTTTTACTTAGTGAACGATCTTTGAATGTTGCAGCCAAACCATGAACAATCGCAATAGACTGAGAAGCTTTATTAAAATTATATTTAATTTCTTTTGCAGATCCTCCTTTTGATGTCCAATAAATAATATCATCCTTACATGAATCAACCAAATTACTAGCTGCCTCCCTAAGCTGATCAGTAACAACAACCTCTCCTGCATTTGCCTTCGCTAAACCTCGTGCGATTGAAAGATATGCACCAATTGACTTTTTCATTGAATTCATTTCCGCTTGCGCCTGAGATATCAAAGAACTTAAAGAAATAAGTGCTGTTAAAACAATTGTTCTTGCTCTAGGATGAAATCTATGAAACATCTTAAAATGCCTAAAAAAAGCATTCCAACACCTCTTGAAACGATTAAACTCAATTGAAACTTTTCTATTATTCATTAAGTCCATTTCTAACTATCAGAATATATAAAATTAACTCAAAACCAAAAGTATAAAAATACCAAACTATCAAAATTTCATATGATTAAGGCGTGTGCACTGGCATCTGGCAGTAATGGTAATTCATATTTCATAAAAACAAAAAACAATGCTTTTCTTGTTGATACAGGAATATCATCAAAGCAGATTCTATTAAGACTGGAAAAAATCGGACATTCAATGAACGAAGTCTCTGCTATTTTCATATCACATGAACACTCAGACCATATCAGAGGACTTGAAGTACTATCAAAAAAACATCCAACACCAATATACCTCACAAAAGACACATACGAAAATTCAAAGTTAAACATCAATCCAAGTCTAATAAATTTTATACAAGCAGATGACATAGTCAACATTGGTAACACAAAAATACTTTCTTTTTCAAAATGTCATGATGCAATCGACCCTTGTTCATATGTTTTTGAACATGATGGCAAAAAAATCAGTGTAATAACAGACATTGGCATCGCTTGCAACAATGTTACAAAACATGTAAAAAATTCAAACATGATTTTCCTTGAAACCAACTATGATGACCAGATGCTTACAAACTCCTTTTATCCACAGCATCTAAAAAACAGAATATCCGGGAACAATGGACATCTTTCAAACTATCATGCGGGATTATTAATCCTTGAACACGCCTCACCAGAATTAAAATATCTATTCCTTTCACATCTTTCAGAAAACAACAACAACCCTGACGCAGCTATGGAAACATTTCATTCAGTCATACATCAAAGAAAAGATCTTCAAAAACTTAAAACAATCATAACTTCTAGAAATGATGTAAGTGAAATTATTGAATTTTAATTTTTCCGAATACCCTCGAAAATCCTCCGATTTTTTCTACAAAACGCATAATAAAAACTTCAAACTACTATAGGAAATGAAGCTATTCATACTTTTTATCCTACTATTGCCAATAGTGCATGCAGAAACTCGAATCAACGAAATAATGTATAACCCGTTAGGGGCCGATCAAAATAAAGAGTTCATTGAAATATATCATTCTCCATGGCAAAACTTAACAAATTACACTATATCAGATGGAAACACAAATGAATCCTTAATTCCAATACACATAAACACATCTTCAAACTTTTCATTAATAATTGAGTCTGATTCAGTGCTTTCTCTACCAAACTGCTCAATATACATCACAGATACAACTATTGGGTCTGGAGGATTAAATAACAACGAAACAATATCGCTATATCACAATAGCACAATAGACTCAGTAAAAATCAACTCATCTATTGCAAACAACAATGGATACTCTATGGAATACTACAAAAAGGAATTCCACGAATCACAAATAATTAACGGAACACCTGGAAAAATCAATTCTGCCAACACAACCCAAAACATAACTGCTACAAATGATCAGTGTAACATATCAATCTCCTTAGCAACAAACAAAGAAATATTCAACAAAACAATTGAATTCTACAATCTAATTTCAAGTTATCAGCACAACTTTACAATCGAATACTGGGTCGAAGATTTATTCGGGAATGTGCTAAAACAAAAAATAAATACTACAAACATGAATAAAAAATCATACACCCCCTCTTTTTCAGAAGAAGACAAGGCCTTTATCATAAAAAACCGATTAGCACAAACGGGCTGCAACAATACTTCCAACACCACTTCATCTTCAAAACCAACCATAGTAAAAGGAGAACAAATCAAAACAAACACATCCTCAAAAATAACTATAGAAAATATCTATCTTGGTTCAGATGACGCTGCAAAATTCGGTGAAAACATAAAAGTAAAAATTACCGTATATCGTGGAAACACAAAAAAAACTGCTATTGAAGGCTACTTAGAAAAAAATAGAGATAAAGTTTCAAAAATCACCAATGCAAACATCTATACCAGCTATCAAGACATAACATTTACAATTCCCATCCAAATCAAACCCAATTGTAACAACAAATTCCCAGATGGTATTTACACCTTAACCGTTTCTGGGCTTGACACAATCGAAAAAAAAAGTATCATACTAAAAGACAATCTCATTTCTCTTTGCCCTACAATACCTTCTATAACTCAAAAAAAAGAAACCATCAGTCAGCCTTACAAGCAAGCAGCCGAAAATATCCATTTCATCCCACCCAATATCCCAAAAACACTTTTTTCAAACAGGATTAATTCAACAATACAAATTATCAACAACAAATCAACAAACCATTCAATAACTATTTACAGTTACGTGTATCGCAGTTCAAAAAGCTATTCTGGAGATAGAGAACAAAACAAAAAAATTATCCCAATTAAAAAAAAATCAACAACCAATATCACACTTGCAAATTATATTAACATTTCAACAAATGGAATATACAGCTACAAAATCAGAATATATGAAGACAGCAAAAAGACTCCAACCGAATTCACATATAGGATTTTAATCAATTTAACAAAAAACACATCACAACACATAGAAACAAACATCACAAACACCTCTACTGTCCAAAGGAGCCTTATAATGCCCGAAATTACGGGGAAAACTGTTCAGGCCATATACGAACCAAAAAACAGTTCAAACAGTACAATTGGCCTTTATGTGCTATTTGGTGCAATCATCACCATTACCTTCTTTTTTATACTAAAAACTAGGTTACATTCACAAAAAATTTAAATACCCACCAAAACTCATTAATGATATAAAATGGCTAAAGAAAAGATAAATATCAAAGACAAAGTGGCTGAAGGAGGAATTTTCGCTACATTAATTTACGAAATGCTTGGAAAACCAAAAGAAAACGTTGATACCGCAATCAAACTTCTTGTTGAAAAATTCAAAAAGATGGATAAGGTAAAAATCGTTGAAGAAAAATATTTCGAACCTAAAACCGTTGAAGATTCAGATTTATGGAGTAATTTTGTTGAACTTACCGTTCTTGTAAAAGACATAAACACATTCCTAAGTCTCTGCCTTGACTATCTTCCTTCATCTATAGAAATTAGAGATCCTGAAACATTAAATATGAGAGGAAGCGAACTTGCAGGAATACTTAACGATTTAAGTGTAAAATTAATTAATATGAATGTCGAATATCAGAAAAAAACAATTGAAAATACTCTGTTAAAAAAGAAACTTAATACACTTATCAGTGTAAACATAATAAATGCCTTAAAAGATGGTGAAAAAGACATAAAAGAAATATCTGATGTTACCCGGATACGAGAAGAAGATCTAAGCACATTCTTAAGCGATCTCGTTAAAAGCGGTAAATTGTCTGAAGAAGAAGGCAAATATACATTAAAAAATGGGTAAGCCTGATTTAAAGAAAAAACTAGAAGCAATCTTATTCTCAATAGGTGACAAAATAGAGATAGAAGAATTATCTCGACTCACTAAAGAAAAAGACTTAGGCTTTATTCAGCACACACTTCGTGAACTGCGAGATGAATACAAAATAAAAGAAAGCCCTATTGTTCTGCATGAAGAAGGTAACGCCTGGAAAATGAATGTTCATGAAGAACATATGTCCACAATCCGAAAAGTTGTCAAAAAGATGGAGCTTTCAAAAACACTGTTAGAGACTCTTTCTGTTATCGCATGGAAAGCACCAGTAAAACAATCAGTTGTTATTGCA
>CAZYEG010000067.1:0-7092 GCA_964646365.1 uncultured Methanosarcinales archaeon | reverse complement strand
ATTTGCTGATCAAATGAGAGCAGTTGCGCATAAAGGATTAAAAAATATAAAAAGAATACAAGGAGAAGACGACGATTTAGACAAAGCTATTACTGATCTTCAAACAATTTTTGCCCATTAAATCTACGATACATTTACTAATTTCGCAATTCTGTTATATTTGTAACATATACCTTTATAAATCGAAAAAATTTCTAAAAATTCAGATATTTGGGGTGAAAATATGGATATTCCTATAGAAGTACTAAATGAAGAAAATAAAGCAAAACTAGTAGCACTTAATAATCAAAAAGTGCTAGACACTGTAGAAAAATATGTAAAACACTGTAAGCCAGCAAAAGTTACAGTTCTGACAGACTCAAAAGAAGATATTGCCTACATGAGAGAGCTTGCTCTTAAGAATGGAGAAGAAAAGCCTCTTGCAATGGAAGGTCACACAATCCATTATGACGGGATGAAAGACCAGGCAAGAGATAAGGCAAACACTAAGGTACTTATCCCAGAAGGCAAATACATCAGTTCATTCATCAATTCAAAAGAGAGAGAAGAAGGACTTAAAGAAGTTCTTGGATTTATGGAAGGAGTTATGGAAGGAAAAGAAATGCTTATTTGCTTCTTTTGTCTCGGTCCAAATAACTCAAAATTCTCAATACCAGCATTACAATTAACAGATTCTTCATATGTAGCACATAGTGAATCTATTCTTTACAGACCTGGATATGAAGAGTTTAAAAGAATCAACGGTTCAGAAGATTTCTTCTTCTTCGTTCATTCTGCAGGAGAACTTGACGAAAGAAATAACACAAAAAATATTGACAAGAGAAGAGTCTATATTGACTTAGACGAAAACCGTGTATTCACAGTAAATAATCAATACGCAGGAAATTCAGTTGGTCTAAAAAAACTTGCACTTAGACTTGCAATTAATAAAGCTAATCATGAAGACTGGCTATGTGAACACATGTTTGTCATGGGGGCTCACCCTCCAGGAAAAGATAGAGTAACTTATTTTACAGGAGCTTTCCCTTCAGCATGTGGAAAAACATCAACAGCTATGATTCCAGGGCAAACAATTGTTGGAGACGACATTGCATACTTAAAAATTAACGAAGAAGGCACAGTGTATGGTGTAAATGTTGAACAAGGAATTTTTGGAATTATCAAAGACATAAATTCAGAAGATGATCCAGTGATTCACAAATCTATTACAACACCAAGAGAGCTTATCATCTCAAACGTATTAAACGTTAATGGTAAACCATATTGGATTAACATGGGAGAAGAAATCCCAGAATCAGGAGAAAACTTCTCTGGCGAATGGACAAAAGGCAAAACAGATGCAGCAGGTAAAGAGATTTCATACGCTCATCCAAATGCACGTTACACAATTAGAATTAACGAACTTGAAAACGCAGACCCTAAAGCAGACACACCAGAAGGAGTTCCAATCAGCGGATTCATCTATGGCGGAAGAGATTCAGATACAACAGTTCCAGTCTTTGAGTCACACTCATGGTCACATGGTGTATATGTTGGAGCACTTGTTGAATCAGAAACAACTAGCGCAACGCTTGGTCAAGCAGGAGTAAGAGTTCATAACCCAATGGCTAATCTTGATTTTTTGGTAGTTCCACTTGGACTATATCTAAAGAATCATCTTGAATTTGGAAAAAGAACAAAAGATGTTCCAAAGATTTTCCATACAAACTATTTCCTTAAGGAAGACGGAGAATTCCTAAATTCTAAGCTTGACAAAAAGATTTGGCTTCTTTGGATGGACGGAAGAGTTCATGGAGAATATGATGCAATTGAAACACCAATTGGTATGATTCCAAAACATGCTGATCTAAAAGAACTTTTCATGAAAGTTTTCGAGAGAGATTATTCTGAAGCAGAATATACAAAGCAGTTTACAATCAGAATAACAAAAATGCTTGAGAAAATTGAAAGATTAAAAGTTGTATTTGAGAAAGAACAAGACATCCCAGAAGAGTTTATGCAACATATGAAGGATGACGAAGCAAAACTCATTGCAGCAAAAGAAAAGTTCGGAGATAGCGCAACTCCGGATCAATTTTTTTAATTTTTTTATAATTTATTTTCAATTTTTTCTAATTGTTTAAAAATAAGTAGTACTTTGTCTTTAATGTTTAGAATATCGTTTTTTACTACCTTTATGTCACCTTTCAATTCATGAACATCTTCTTTAAGCAATTTTACGTCTTTTGCCATTAAATTGAATTGTTTTTGTAAATGATTTTGTTTTATTTTCAATTTTGAGATATCTTTCATATTTTTAATAGTAAAAGTAATATTCATGACTAACAATGCAGCAATTATTGCTTCACCTGTCCATGAACCGCCTAAAACTTTTCTTAAAATTTGATACATGATGTATAATGTAGATATTATTAGCCCAATTGTAAACAAATCCATTTTAGTAATTTTAGTCTTCATATTAAAACTTCCCAGAAATCATCCAGATTATTATCACAACTACCAATGCACTCATTACCCAAATTAGAATTTTATCCAAAATTATTTTTAATTCCATAATCACTAATTAACATTCAATTATTAATATATCTTTCGACGATAAAACCGGAAGATTTCCGATACAATTCGGATTTAGAAATATTTTTTTAAATTAATTCCTTCTGTTTAAAACATTCATCATAATAGTCACACTGTCCAGAACCATTAGCATTGCACCATTTACATAAACCAGATTCATTTCTATGATAATCAAGAACATTTTTTGATTTTAAAGCTTCATGAACTTGTTCAACTTTGAATTTTGCATCTGTCTTGTCGTTCTCACTAATCACAACTTTTGCAAGTCCAAATTTTAAGAACCAGAGGAACGTTTCAGATTCAACACCAAATTTCTCTTTATACATTAGATTATACAGTGCCAATTGTAATCTATATTCAGGAGATATCTTCGGTGACTTTGAGGTCTTAAAGTCAATTACCAATGTTCTACCATTAAGTTCCAAAACTTGATCCACAAAACCAAGCACTCCCATGGTATCAGAAACAAGTTTTAATTCTCTAAATTTTGGATAATAATAATCCCATGCTTTTTTGATTAAAAATACTTCTTGTAATTTTTTTTCAAGTTGTTTTAGAAATTTATCATTCCATTTCGCAAGCTGAACTGTGCTATCTTCAAAGAACAAATCAAGTTCATCTTTTGAAAGACCTAGATTATTTAATTTTTCATTCATTGCTGCCCATTCAGTTTTAAACAAATGCGAAATTTTTTCAGGAATCAATTTTTTATAGTTTACATTTGTAAGCTCCGCCGGATCAATATCATAGAATTTCTCAAGCACATTATGAACAATAGATCCACGTAAAGCATAAATCGAGTCTTTTACTGGCAACTTCATAATGTATCTATAGAAAAATCGTCTAGGGCATTGGAAATACAAGTTAACTGCCGATGGTGATAACATTCGAACAAATTTCGTCATAATAAAAAATAACAACAAGCCATTAATATACTTTTTGCATACATGTCCAGTGGGGTTCTGGAGTGGATAGTTATTTAAATCAAATCCACTTTTTAGTACATATGAAACAGATATCAGGAATCGATCTTTACTACTTAACACAAGAATTCCAGGGTTTAATTAGTGGTAAGGTCGATAAAGTTTATCAGATTGATAAGAAAGACCTTCTAATAAACATCCACGTTCCAAAAGTTGGCAAAAAGTCATTGAGAGTTATGGTTCCAAGTCCGATTTATATAACAGAAAAAAGACCAAAAACGCCTGAAAACCCGCCAGGGTTTTGTATGTTTTTAAGAAAACGTCTTGGAAATGCAAGAATTAGAAATATCGAACAAGTTGGTCTTGAAAGAATCTTAAAAATAGTATTTGAAACTAAAGAAACCAAATATAACATGTATATTGAACTCTTCTCAAAAGGAAATGTCATTCTTACAGATGAAAATAATAAAATCATCCAGCCATTAGAACGTCAAATATGGAAAGACAGAAAAGTGCAGACTAAAGAGGATTACATTCTACCAGCATCAAAGATGAATCCTATAGAGATCACAGAAAAAGAACTTACAGATATGCTTGCAAAATCTAGAAAAGACAAACTTGTCACATTCCTTGCAGTGGATCTAAGTTTTGGTGGAAAATATTCTGAAGAGTTATGTAAAGATCTGGAAAAGGATGTAAAACCAAAGGAATTCAAGCAGATTAAAGAGCTTCACAAAAGAATAAAATCAATTTTCTCAGCAAAAAAATCATCATTAAGTAAAGAAATAGATATAGCACTTGAAGTTGAAGAGCAAGCAAAGCAAGATGTTGAACCAAAGAAGATTACAAAACAAAAAGAAGTTATAAAAAACCAAGAAGAACACATAAAAAAACTCGAAAAAGACTCTGTAATATATAACCAGATTGGAGAATCGATATACAATAATTATTCCGAAATTGAAAAAATCATTAAACAACTCAACCAGGCTATGGAGACTATGCCAGTCAAAGATATCAAAAAGAAGCTTACAAACAAGAAAATCTTGGATATAAATGCTAAACAGAAGACCATTCTGCTCGATTTATCAATAAATTAATAAATGAAGAAGTTCTAATATTGTTTAAAAACTACAAGACGTAGTTTTTAAGCTCAAAATTTTATAGTATAAAGTAAATTTTGTTGTTAAAAAAGGGGTAATATAGTGCATTTATTTGAAAACAATAGAAATGTTGACCTATTTAATAGTCTCCAACTCATTAGATTGCACTCCCTAAACGGAGAAGCAGTCCAAAGTCTTCTTAAACACATTGCAGAAAGGAAATATGGCTATGTTTCAAGACGTTTTGCAAAAATTCTATCAATAACTGATAAAGGTGTAGAATTGGCCCAAGCAATTGATGATGTTCAAAAGCATGAACCCAATAAATATCTAAAATTTCTTATGAGCAGTATCAGATCAAGTATTGATCAAGCAATAGATCTCAATTATGTCATTGAAGAGATTGAGGAGCAAATTATTGATGAACAAAAAAACATATTTGATAAATATATTTTATACACAAACCGTATGTCTATGGCAGCATTATACGTTACATTTGCACCATTCATATACGTTATTCTAGAAATAATAAATTGGGTTGTTGTAGATTTTATGGAAGGGAGTTCCTTTATGAGTGATTCAATTAGGATAGGATTTTTTGCAGCAAATGCAGTAGCATTACTATTGATTACAATGTTGATAAATAAAAATGAAGCCTGAAATACTAACTTTAGCAAAGGTACTTTTTGCCACGTCTTTACTAGTTTACATATTTTACGCTATCTACTCTGCTAGGAAAGAAAAGATTGAAGAATCTCTTTTTCGTTCAATCAGAACTATTGCAGATTCCGCCAGGATAGGCGAGGCTACTGAGTCGACAATCAAAAGGATTGCAGATCAAAGAAATGAACCAAGTTCAAATGTATTTAGGGAAATTTTAAAGCGAATAGAGATTGGAGATTCTTTCGCAGATGCATTAAAAAAAGTTTCAGCAAGCTATAACTCATATCTGCTTACAAATCTTTCAGACATTCTCACGTTAGCACAGGAGTCAGGTGCCGACATCTACGAGATGATGAATCTATACTCAAAAAAATTATACAAATTACGATCATACTCAAAGTATGCAAAAAGTTCAACAGTGCCAGACATATTTGTGATAAGAATAATGGGGATAATTATGCTTCCAATTATTTTTTACTTTTTCCCGATTATACTTCCTGAAGTATTTTTGCCGGCATGGTCTTACTACTTTTTTGCAGGATTTGGCGCAATATTGGCGTTACTCGATTTATTTGTATATAGCAATATCATTCCAACTATAATCAACATACCATTATTTGCAAGTATCCCGATATTAATTCCATGGGTACTTGATATGTTACCAATACTATAAAATGGCTAACCATATTGAAACATACGGACATGTGCACATCTTTGAAGTAATTAGTGGTCACTATTTTTATCAGATTGCACCAGATTACTTAGAAGGTAAGAAAGGAACAGATTTAATAGATATCATTTTGTCCGACGATACCGTAGAAGAAGTAATGTACATTGGTGAATCTAAACCAATAAAAATTTATCATGGTAAATATGGAATGTGTAATACTAACGTACAGATTTCAGAAAATGAGGCACAAATATTTATTGCAGATGTTGCAGTAAGAAATAATAAGATAATAAATCATTCTGAGCCAATGCTTGATGCAACTCTTGCTGATGGTTCAAGACTAAATGCAACTTTGTCTCCTGCGTCAGTAGACGGATCAACTTTTACCATCAGAAAATTTAAGAGCAGAGTTATCAATATACTCGATCTATTGAATTACGGCACACTTACAGTAGAGATGGCAGCGTTCCTTTGGACATGTGTTGAAGGGCTTAATATGAAACCCGCAAACATAATATTCTCAGGAGGTACAGGCTCAGGTAAGACAACAAACTTAAATGCCCTTTCTATGTTTATTCCTTTTGATTCAAGAATAATTACTATTGAAGATACACCAGAATTGCAATTGGTACACGAGCATCTCGTTCGTCTTACAGTTGTTCCAAATACAGATGCAACCATGGAACGTCTTCTTACAAATACGTTACGTATGCGTCCAGACAGGATTGTTGTTGGTGAAGTCCGTTCTGAAGAGGCAAAAACACTCTTTACTGCAATGAATACTGGTCACGAAGGATGCATGGGAACACTTCACGCAAACACTACACAAGAGACACTTACAAGAATCACTGAAGACCCTATGGCAGTACCTATTTCCATGCTTTCAGGTCTAGACTTAATAGTCATGCAGCAAAGAATTATTTCTGGTAAGAATCATTACAGACGAATTACCGAAATATCTGAAATTGCAGGTACACCAAGCGGAAAAACCCTTCCTAAATTTAATATTCTATTCAAATACAATGCTTCAAAAAACACTGCCGTTAAGACTGGCGTGCCTTCAAGAATCCGTGAAAAAATATCTAAAGCATCAGGGATTTTACCAAAACAATTTGATGAAATAATTAAAAGAAGAGAATCACTTTTGCGTCAAGCAATGGAT
>CAZYEG010000066.1:5390-7267 GCA_964646365.1 uncultured Methanosarcinales archaeon | reverse complement strand
GCGGGCGAGATTGCTTATTTTAGATTGGCATCACTTCATAATGTGCATTTTATGCTTCGACTTATGGAAGATGTTCGAGAAGCTATCAAAGAAGATAAATTTCAAGAATTAAAAAAGAAGTGGTTAGGCTGAATCATAATGATCTCTTGGTTGTAAATTAATATACATTTCTTCTTTGCACTTGTGCATCATTTCAATATCTTTTCTTTGAAATAAGACAGGATCTTTTTCAGAAGCTGTATCTTCCATGACTTTTAATTCAAGTTCTAAACATTTATCAGGGAATAAGTCAGGTTCAAAATCTTGATTTCTTTCTTGAGCCCATTCTAATTTACCGTCTACAAAAGCATAACCCATGAAGCCATATTTGACTACCATATCTACACCTCTTTCAACTGCAAGAGGAGATATTGCATCATATATCATTGCATAAAAGGATGTAATTGGTCCTTTTCTTTCAAAAACTGCAGGGACATATCTTGCGCCTAATATTTCTACATGTGGACGTTTAGATTCATATTGCTTAAGAAAACCTTTTGGATCATCAGTTATTATATCCATTATGTGTGGCGGCATCTTCTGCCTGAGGTCGTAATAAATCTGCATTTCTTGCAAGAAGTACAGCATTATCAGAAGCTGCTTCCGATTCATCAGCATTATACATTCTTAGCCAGATTTCACTTTCTCTATCTATATTAGTATTATCCCAGTCTCCCCATTCTGGAGTAAGTGTTAATATTTTTGCCATAAAGAATGAGAATGTAATTTATGTTTTAAACTTTTCCAATTAAGTGTATTCTCGTCGGAAAATTTCCGAAAAAAGCCACTTTCCACTGGACATCTATGCGTGAAACATTTAAAGAAAGATGTAATCAAAAATAAAAAGGTGGCCGAGCCACCTAGAAGATATTTACCCGAATATCTCGCGGGTTCGAATCTCTTTGTGGGCGAAACTCCCGTCCCTGCCGCTTACTTTTATTCCTTAATCTTTCTAGCCAGATAAATAAATGGCGTGTCTAAAAGTCCAACAACTATTTTCATAACGTACGTTGTCAGGAATATAGAAATTATAATTGGCCAATCAAAAACTTTTGTCCAAAATACTCCAAAACCGACAAATGCGATCCATGTGAATATAATGTTGTCAATCAATTGAGATGTAATTGTAGACAAATTGTTTCTTAACCATAGATGTTTTTTCTTTGTGAATTTTTTTATCTTGTCAAAGAACCAAACATCAAATGTCTGTGATATTAAGTATGCAGTAAGTGACGCAACCATGATTCTTGGAAAGAATCCAAAGATGTCCATTAGTGCAGGAGTTATGAAATCTGACACATCGGGAATGAATTTTAAACTAATTTGCATGATGACTGTCGTCATGATTAATACGAAAAATCCAATCCAGACACCTTTCTGTGCATCTTTTCTAGAATGGTTTTCACATAATATATCAGTGCAAAGAAATATTGAACTGTAAAGAATGTTTCCAAGAGCTGTGACAAAACCAAAGATCTGTATTGTTTTAAGCACTTGTATGTTTGCAAGGATGATGCTCATAGTAAGCCAGATGTATAGTCCTGTCTTACCAAAAGATTTGTATGCGATTATTACTCCTATGAAAGAAGCAAGTAAAAGTCCGATCCATAATAGTTCGTTAATCATTTTGATTTATTTCTCCCACGTAGTTCAATCTTGTCTAGACGTGTCATGATTTCTTTTGATCTGTCTGCATTTTTATTATATTCATCAAGAAATATTTTGTAACATTCTTCCCAAATCTGATCATGTTTTGATTCAAGAGCTTGTCTGAATAAATGAATGTCAACTGCTTTATCTTCAATTTTCTCAGAGAATTTAGATAATCCGAAATCAAT
>CAZYEG010000066.1:0-5380 GCA_964646365.1 uncultured Methanosarcinales archaeon | reverse complement strand
AGTATACTTCTTTGTTAAGTATCATGTTTGAGGTTGTTAAATCTCCATGAACTATGTTATTATTGTGTAATATTGCAATCTTTTTACCGATCTCTTTACACATCTTAGGAATAAGAACGTTTCTTACTTTCTCGCCAGGAATCTCTTCCATCTCAATAATGGACTTCCTATCAGTCTTTACTAATTTAGGTGCAGAAAAGCCAATCTCTTCAAGTCTGGTCAGAACTTTGGATTCTCTTCTAGTTCTGAATTGTCTTAATGGAACGTCTATTTCAGGGATCCTGTAGTCTTTTTTGACTCTGTCCTTGATTATATTCTCATCTTTATAGATGATAGCTTCTGCTCCTGATGATATCTGCTTCATGAATAGAAGAAATGCTGCTTTTTTTTAAAAACCTTTCCACAAAAAAAGCCAAGATAATACTGCAATACCAATATCAAGAATGTAATATGCTGGAATCTCAAATTCGTCAATTTTTATCCAAGGATACCATTTGACGTGTTTTGAGCCGAAGTTTTTTAATTTGAATGTTGGATTGACGACAAACCAAAAGAAATCTTCTAACATGATTCCACTAGAATATGCACTTAATAGTATTCCAAATAGTTTCCAACTAAAACCCATTAAAGTGAGTGGTAAAACAAACACAAGTAATGGAAACATGATAAAGAATAGATAGAAATGGTAAGCGGTTAATAGTGTATGTTTGCCGACTTTAATCTTCCAGCCTAATTTGCCTTTTTCCCAGGCGCATTTACCTTCTACGTAAGCTTCCCAAAAAGAAGTGGCAATCATTGCGCCCCATATGATTAAAAACGTCTTTAATACAATCATAATATATTTTCTACACCTGGGGTTTATAAATATTTTTATATTAGAGTTATTATTTTGAATTAGAATAATATAGTCCCGCGCAGATTCGAACTGCGGTACCCAGATGTTTCCGGCGATACGCTGGAAACTTCAGAAATTTCCAATTTCTCGCCACCAGAGTCTGAGATGATTGGCCACTACACTACGGGACTTATATGCTTCTTAGAGAATTTATTTGATTTAAATAACTTATGCTCTATAACTTGGTTTATAATGATGAAAGTGTTTATGGGTACTTAATTTGCTTGCAAGAGAATATTTCAATCTTTGTGTGATGTCTCTTTGTGTTATTATTCCAATAAATTTGCCTTCTTTTTCAACGATAAGACGTCTAATCTTCTTTTTCATCATGATATCACTTGCTTCTTGAAGATTTGCTTCAATATTAATCGTGATTATCGGTGATGTCATAGAATTCCCGACTTTTTCAGTCTTGTAATCTTTACCCTTTGCAATAACTTTTGATAGAAGATCTCTTTCTGTAAAAATACCAACATCTTTGCCGTTTTTTCTTATAACAACAGAACCAATATGATTATTGTCCATTATCTGGACTGCATCATAAACACTAACTTGATAATCAACTCCCACAAGTCGTTTTGTGATTATGTTTTTTACAAGCATTTAATGCAAGATAAAGAAAAAGAACTAATAAATGTTTCTATTCTATTAAAAAAAAGTAATGTTTATTCGTAATTTTTTTAATGGTTGAAAATCGATATATTCGATTTTTATTCTTTGATTAGAATTTCTACGGTTCTCGCAAATGCAGGTCTGGATATGAATACACCAATTAAGAGACCGATGATAGTGGTTACTGCAAATCCTTTAAGCAGTCCTGCTCCAGCAAATACTAGAGGGAACATTGCAACGAATGTTGTGAAGAAAGATCCCATGATTATGAAGAAAGCATTTCTAATCTTTTGTTTCATGGTAAGCATTGTTACGCTTCCTTTCTTGAGAATTTCATCTGAAATAACGATCTGATGGTCCACACTTGTTCCAAGGACAATTATTATACCTGCAATAGCTGCAAGGTCAAGGTTCCATCCGATGATTCCTGCGACACCTAGAAGCATTACTACTTCTGATGTAGCGTATACAACGATTGGAATTGCGATTTTTAATTTTCTATATCTTATGAATACGGTTGTTGCAACGCTGATCATTGCAATTAGGCCGATAAAGAGTGCATTTTTGATAAATTGTTCTCCAAGTACAGGTGATATAGAATCTGTTTTAACGACCTTAATTTTTACTGGGAGTGAACCTGTGCTAAGATATGTTTGAAGCTTTTTCATGTTTTCAAGAGCGTCAAACATTGCAAGTTGTCTATTTTCTCCAACTCCGCCACCGGATACTGCGATTTCGGTTCCTTCTGAACCTCTAAGGTCTGCACCAATGCTTAAACTGTCAACTATAATGTCATCAAGTACAAGATCAAGTTTCTTATCAAGATATCTTCTTCCTTCTCCAAGAGGATTACCTTCTTCATCTGTTGTAATAATGTTTAGAACTGATGTGACTTCTCCTTGTCTTTTTGCTGCATCAGGAGAAAGTGATATGCTAAATCTGAATCTACATGAATGTGTATTGTCAGCAAGAACACCGCATCCGCTTGTAGGGTCGATTCCTGAACAGTCTGCACTTCTGCAAACGTATGTAATGTCCCTTTTTCCACCGATGAATACTGTTTCGTTGCCAATCTTTGCTTCGAATTTACCTTGTTTTGCAAGAAGATCTTTTACTTCTTTTTCATTTGCACCAGCAATTTCAACTCTAATGTAGGTGTTACCTGAAAGATCTGAAGCTTCTCTTACGTCTACGTCTGATAAACCATAGATGTTTAACCTTTGTTTCATACTTCTTAGAAGAGCTTCCATATCGCTATCGGATACTTCGTCTTCTGGTTGAAGTAAAACTCGTGTTCCACCTTGAAGATCAAGTCCCATTTTGAGATTTGTTTTTGGAGCGTTGTAAATTTTAAGTCCAATCTCTTCAACTCCGATGATATCTTTTTTTGTTTTATTGACTTCTATAGTCTTGTTGATTATTTTTTCAACTTCTACAGTACTACCGTTTACTGTTTCGTTGACAATGATTGTTTCTGAAGTTGTTATGTTTTCAAGCTCTCCAAGAATTGTGATATTATATAACGGTCTTGCAAGTGCTCTATATACATTCATGTCTGTCTTAATGGTGAATTCGTTATTCGGGATAAGAGTCGTAAGTGCGTTATTATAAGATTCTACATCAGTGATAATCTTTGAATTTAGTGTTTTTATTACTTCTCTGTTCATAGGTCTTGATGTTGGTGAAGGGCTTTCAATTCCAGCATCTGCTGCGGATGAATTTATAAGAACAGATCTTATTGCAACACCTTCTGCATCAGGATTAGGATGAATTGCGAGAATGAGAGCTAGTAGACAAATTATCCATAATATGTTTCTCCAATTTGTGAACAGTTTTTTTGCTTTACTCATTGACTTTTCCCTTTATTTTCTAGGTGGATTCTTAGTAGTGAAACGTTTTGAATCCATGTATTGATAAGGTCTACAAGAAGACCGATAAGTAGTATTGTCATGATTTGTTTGATTGTTTCAGCTTTCGCAAATATTAATCCAAGAATGATTGCAACGACAGTTGTTAGGTTCATCATAATACCTGTTTTCATTGCTTCATAAATTCGAAGACTGGCAGTTCCGTGTTTGCTCTTTAATACTTTTGTAGATAGTAATATGTCTGTGTCTACACTGTAACCAATAAGCATAAGGAATGCTGCAACACCAGCGGTTGAAAGTTTGAATCCAAGAATGTTGAATACTGCAAGTGTAATTATAATGTCAGAGAAAGCTGCGAGTATTACTGCTATACTAGGCATACTTTTTCTATAGTACATAATTATTAGTCCTATACCGATAATGTATGCGATGTATTCAAGGAATGCATTTTGCATGAATACTACAAAGACTGCGATAATGAATGTAAGTATTCCTGAGTATATCTTAAGGTTCAATTCGTGTCCGAAAAGAAGGAATACTACCCAAGCCATTCCAAGGAATGCTGCGAAAAGTATTTTGAGTGTTTCTTTAAAGAAAGATTGTCCTAAAGATGAACCCATTACTTCTAAAGAATAATTGTCTTTTTCTAATGTATAGACCTTGTTGACATCATCAATGAATTTATTGACATTATCGTTGTCTGATCCGTCGATATCAATTTCGATGGTAAATCCTGTACTTTTACCAAGGTCGGTTAGCTGCCTAATGTTGACATCTTGATCTGAATATATATTTCTTATTTGATTTTCAAGAGCTGGAATGTCAATAATATCATCTGTTGTGACTGATAATGACACTCCTCCTGATAGTGATATGCCTTTCTTTACGAAATCTCCAGTAGTTACAGTCTGAAATGAGATCTGTAGAATTGCACCGATTAGTAATATGATAGGTATTAATAGAAGTAATTTGTATTTTGTTTCATAGAATTCTTTAATGTTTTTTGGTTTTGCTGTTGTTTTGTGATGTTCTACAACTGGCTTTTTTTCTTGTTTGACTTCTACAACTTCTTCTTTTGGGGCGGATTTAACTTCTACTATTTCTCCTTCTTTTTCCTGGTACTCTTTTCTCCCCTTGAGAAAATCGCGCTTCTTAAATTTTTTAGCCATTTTTTGAATAAATTTGTAGATTTGAAGATTATTTTTAAATGTTCCGTTTAGAATATGCCTGCAAGGAGTCCTTTGAAGAACCAATATCCGTCAAATCCGTATAAGGGAATCATATTGAATGCTCCTAGGAACATGCTGATTCTTCCCATTGGAACTATAATTTTGAAGTATTTTCTGTTTACTAGTTGTTTTTTAACGATTAATACACATATTGCCCATATCATGAAGTTTGATAGAGGACCTGCAATAGCGACTAGGGCTGACTGTAATGGTGGTAATGGTCCATGTGCAACATACCCACCGATAAAGAAAAGAAATGGGAAACCGACTGCACGAAGTGCTATAACTATTGCGTACATGACATATGGAGCCTTTAGTGTTGCTACAGTACCAAAACTCATTGCTACAAATTTGTGTGCAAGTTCGTGGAGAATTACTGGTGGTGCGGCAATCATTGCTGCAAATTTAGTGTTCTCCCATACATGATTTCGTCTCTTAGAAAAGTGCCCAATAGGATCGTATCCTTCTTCTATTGGTTTTTTTAGATATTTTGAGAAAATATACCCAATACTGAGTGTAATTACAATCATGGCTATTATTTCTTCAATTGTGATGAACATTTTATGGTTGTCTTTCCTTTTCTATATATATTTATGGTAAACTTTTTAAATCACTGCTTTTTCACAGTATTTTATGCCTCTGTAGCATAGTAGCTATTGCGTTGGCCTTGTAAGCCAAAGGTCGCGAGTGCAACTCTCGCCGGAGGCTTTCTTTTCATAAACCGAAACTCTCAACAAATCCTACAATTACAGAATACTTGTTCAAATAATCAAATC
>CAZYEG010000065.1:7059-7302 GCA_964646365.1 uncultured Methanosarcinales archaeon | reverse complement strand
AGAGTTGTGATTGTTGCAACCAGCGGTGACACTGGTGGCGCAGTAGCAGATGCATTATTCGGTCTAAATAATATCAACAATATTGTATTCTTCCCGAAAGGATCAGTTAGCCCCGGGCAAAGAAGACAGATGACAACACTAAAAAATAACGTATACGCATTTGAAGTAAACGGAGACTTTGACGTATGTCAGTCACTTGCAAAAAAACTTCTAAATGACAAAGATTTTGCAAAAGATGTTTTC
>CAZYEG010000065.1:5430-7049 GCA_964646365.1 uncultured Methanosarcinales archaeon | reverse complement strand
ATAGTGATGCCATAACATCAGCAAACTCAATAAGCCTAGGGAGACTTTTACCACAATCAGTTTATCCATTCTTTGCATATTCACGTGCTGCAAATTACCCAGAACCATTAATTGCATCAGTTCCATCTGGAAATTTCGGCGACATGATGGGGACTGTGATTGCAAAAGAAATGGGACTTCCAATATCAACAATCGTTTGTGGTGTCAACGAGAACACAGAATTTCCTGATTTCTTAAACACAGAGACCTACACAGTAAAAGCATCAAAAAAATCACCATCCTCAGCAATGATTGTATCACATCCTAGCAACTTAGCAAGACTAATCGACTTTTATAATGGACACATCTACGATGAAAGAGATCCTATAACAAAAAAAGTTACAAAACCTGGAATAATTGACAAGATGCCAGACATGGAAAAATTAAAGCAAGATATCTTCTCAATCAGCATAAAAAATCCTGAACATTACTCAACCATGAAAGAAGTATACAATAAACACAAAGTCATCATCGACCCTCACGGAGCCGTCGGATGGAAAGCACTAGAAATATTCACTAAAAACAATTTCAATCAATTATCAGTAATATACGAAACCGCAGATCCTGGCAAATTCCCTGACGATATAGCCCAGGCAATTAACATCACTCCAGAAATACCTGAAGGCATGAAAAAACAGGCAAACAAAGAGGAACGAATATTCTCAATTGAAAACGCACCAGATATCACCAAACAGGGTTTAAAATTAAGTGATAAACAAATCAAAGAAGCTAAAATAAAAATCAAAGAACTCTTTTCTTAAACCCAATCTATCTTCTTAAACAAGAAATATACACTTCCTGTTAAAAGAAACATCAAAGCAGTTATTATCCAAAATCCTGATGCCATCTTAGCAAATGGTAAATTAACATTCATACCATAAACACTAGATATCAACGTAGGAATAAGCATGATAAGCGCAAGTGACGTTAATTTCTTCATAAAATTATTCAACTTATATGAAGAAAGAACTGTCTGGAAATTAAATATACTTGTAATAACTTCTCTTTGAACTTTTTCTGTGTCAAGAAGCTGCAACAAATCGTGATAAAGCTCTAAAAATTCTTCTCTATCGGCATTAGTAAACTGCTTAAATCTATTTTTTCTAATAGAATTTGTAACTTCTATATTAGCAATAATTGCCTGATTGAAATGACTTAATGTAACATTAGAATTATACAATGATAATAACATTTTCTGCTGCACATCAATATCCTCAGATTTTGAAATTTTCGCAACACGTGAAATCTTTTCTATAGAATTAAAAAACGAATCATTGATTCTATCTAAAACCTCATAAACAAACTTACCTGGTCCTTCTTTAAACAAAAACTTCAACCTATTACTTCCCATCAGTTTAATAATTTTATCAATTGCCATAACCGGCTCTCTTTCTGTTGTAACAATCATATTATTTGCAACAAACACAGAAACTGCTTCAGTTGTAACATCTCCTCTCTCACTCAAAGGTGCTTGATAAATAATCTGGATATATCCTCTATAATCAACACGAGACCTTTCCTCATCCTCAATAAATTCCTCAAATTCTTCAACTGGAATTTTAGACTTTTTAGAAACTGCC
>CAZYEG010000065.1:1697-5420 GCA_964646365.1 uncultured Methanosarcinales archaeon | reverse complement strand
CAATCTCTTCAGCTGTTGGCTTCAAAAGACGCACCCAAACTAGACGATTCCTTGGCAAATCCCTTAGATTGTCCTTCATATAGACTTTATCTTGTGCTCCATTGAGATATATTACATTCATAAATCATATATATAGAATTTCATTTAAAAAGGTTTGGATTTTTAAAGACGAACTTCACTTTGATTAGAAACCTTGGTAACCCTTATCACATTCTCTACATAGCTTTCAATTTTTGATTCATGACTTACAATTATTACTTGACCTGTATCTAATTCATCAAGAACATCACGAACCCTATCCAGTTGTTGAGAAGAAAAACCATCCGTAGGTTCATCTAAAATTAAAAGATCTTTAGTATTAATTGTAGAAATTAAATCATTTATTATCTTATTTAGCGCCAAACGATAAGATAATGCCACAGCAGTTTTCTCTCCACCAGACAAATTCTCAACCGCAATCTCATATCCATTGACTTCTATCACAGGTGTAAAATCTTCATCCAGTTTCGCGCTCATCATTTCATCATCCATCAGCATTGAAAACCAGTTCTGGAAAAGATCATTGAACTCCGAATATACTCTCAGAAGTAAATGTCTTTCAATATTTGACATCAATTTAATAAAATGCTCACTTAACCAATGTTGATATCCGCCAATCTTACCATGCTTTTCTTTTGCATCTTTTTTAACTTCTATTTCAGACATAATCTTGCTTAGATTTTCATTAAGTCCAAGAATTTTCTGTTTAAGAGCCTTAGATTCAACATCAATCTTATGCATTTCATTCTTTTTAGCTTCAAGAGCAGTTCTTGCTTCTTCAATTTTAACATCTAACGAAGAATACCTTTCAACATCTTTCTTCATATTATCAAAAAGTGTCTTCAATTCTAAAATTTCAAAGTCCAATCCTGCAATTAAACTTATAATATCTGATTGTCTTTTTTTCTTATCAACAAGCAACTCATCAATATGTTTTTTCTCCTTTTCTCGCATTTGATTATCTTTTATTTTTTTAAACGCCGCCTTTAAATTATCAAGCTCTTGTTTCTTTTCATCAATATTTGGTAAAAGCAATAGTTCCTTTCTCAAAGAATCAACATTCTCTTTTATCTTAACTATTTTTTCCGACTCTTCTTTCTGACGAGAAATCAATAATTCTATTTCATTTAATTTAGATTTCAATAATGCCACATTAACCTGGCCCTCTGAAATTTTTTTTGACACAGAAAGAGAACTCTCCAATTTTACTTCATAATCTTTCATTTTAGATTTTAAAGAATTAAGAACACTTGAATTATTATCCATCATTTGTTGTTGAGAATCCTTTACACTATTTTTATGATCGTCATCCACTTTTTGAAAACATGTTGGACACTCCTCAATGCTCGTTATATTTTCAATCATCTTTTTAGAATTTTCAATATTACTCTCTAAAATATTTATTTTTCTTTGAAGTTTTTTAATATCTTCATTTAAGATATTTACTTCACTTTCATTTAATTCTTTTTGAGAAACTAATTCTTCTAATCGAACCAAATCATCACCAATCCGTTTGGTCTCAACAGACAAATCACGCTCATCATTTTTCTTTTCAAAATCAGAAATATATGAATTAAACATTCCTATCTTCTCTACTATTTTTGTTTTCTTCTCTAAGACATTTCTAACAATAATCTCTTTTTCCTTCATCTGATTTTCAATGTCTTCTTCAGAAGGCAAATTAAGGACCTGAATTAATTCCGTTTTTTTTAAAAGCTCTGCAATCTGTCCTTCTATTGCCTGCTTCTCCTCTCCAAGCTCCTTTTTCTTAAGACTCCTAGCACGAATCTCTATTTCAGACTGTTTTAGCTTAAGGTTCATTTCATTATAAATCTTAAAATTATTCTCAAGTTCCAATAATTCCTTTGACAACAATGAATACTCAGAAAGTAAACTTTCATGTTTTCTATCCATCAAGTCAATTTGAGGTTTAATTCCAGAAATTTCTTCATTTATTTGTTTAGAGAAACTTTCTTTTGCTTCAAGATCATAAAACATCCCTTCATACTTTTTTTTCTTTTCACGAAACTCTTTAGCAACAACAGAGCAGTTCTCAATTATAGTCTTGTACTTGTCAATCCCAAACACTTTCCTTAAAATATTCAATCGCACCTCACGATCTTCAAAAAGAATTTGCTTCATCATTTCCTGAGGAGTATAAACAGTATATCGATAAATAATATCCTTATTCTTAGTTACCAAATCCATTGGATAACCCAAAAGCTCCAATATTTTTGATTTCAACTCAGTTGGCATCAAATCACTTTTAACTCCGCCAATCTCGATTGATCCACCACTCTGCGCAATACCTCTAGCGCCTCTTTTTAGATTTCTACAAACAATAACATCTTTACTAGAGACAGAGAACTTCAATTCAACAGATCCTTCCTTCTCCCCTGTCTTAAGCATGCTTTCTCCAGTTATCTGTCCTTTATTTACTCCAAAGAGTGCAAATTCTATTGCAAGAAGAATCGTAGACTTACCACTTCCTATATCACCTGAAAGCATTACAGAGCCTTCTGGAAAAACAATCTCCGATCTAGAATAAGTACGAATGTTAGACAACTTTAGTGATATTATCCGCATAATAATAAAGAAATAAAAATAAGTTTTAAAGGTTTATTGTACTCAACTAGATATCCAGAGTCCATGCTTATTACAGTAAGCTCTTGCCTTAATCCCTTCACCTGCCACAAAACAGAATTCTGCTACTGGTGCATCTCCCGGATTCAACTTCTTACCTGCAATAATCTTGTCTCCCTGTACTAATTGAATGAGTTCTATATAATGATCCTCTTCCATTGGATGTGGCACAGAACCAACAGTTACACGAATACCTGCATCTGTAGACTCGATTACAGGAACATGCTTCTCTTTTCCTTCTGCTTCTCCTGTCTTTTCTTGCATCTTATCCATATCTTTATCACAACAGACAAGTGTTCCTCCTCCTACTTCTAATACAGAAACAACATTCCCACAAATTGAGCACTTGTATATATCTCCTACTTGTTCGACTACCATTTTATCACCTTCATGCTTTATCAAGCAAACTTTCTATTTTATCCTTATCAAATCCAATTATAATTTGTCCATCAATATCAGCTACCGGAACTCCCATCTGACCTGTTTTCTCCATCAATTCCTTTTGAGCTTCCTCGCTAGCACTAACATCAATATTTTCATATTCTACACCTTTCTCAGTGAGAAATTCTTTCAACTTTATACACCAAGGACATGTTGGCGTTGAATACACTTTTATTTCTGGCATTTATACCACCTCATAATTTCTTAACAAAATTCTTTCCAAATTCTTTCAATTTATTATAATCATCATCTCCCTTCGGACCATAATGCATCTCAATTTCATCAATTGATTCATATCCGATAGCAGCGAGTGATTCCTTTAATTTTGAATTACTTGATCTGCCCCAACCAAAGCTTCCAAATACACCAGCCTTTTTACCTTTCTGCTGATTTAACTTTAAAAATTTAAACAGTGTTTCATAATACGCTGAGTACGTTCCAAGGAGTGTGAGCGAACCAAACAGCACAGCTTTACTTGTAAGCGCTTTAGCCATTATGCCAACGACATTCGCACCATAAATATCCACAACTTCAACTTCCATCCCTGCTTCCTTAATACCTTCAGCAATCTTCTCAGCCATCTTCTCAGTTGAATGCCAT
>CAZYEG010000065.1:0-1687 GCA_964646365.1 uncultured Methanosarcinales archaeon | reverse complement strand
ATTTACACTATTTATCCCATAGGCCACAAATACAAATAATATTGAAAAAGCTATCACTAAAAATTTTAGTTTAAATCTTCTTTTATTATTGAAATATATAATGGTCTCGAATAATGCCATATTGAATAATAAAGAATCAAAACTTTATCCTCTTCAGGATTAATAGCCATCTTCTCATAGTAATCAATTATCTTTTCAACATCTTTACGATAAACTGGTCCGTGCGATGGACAAATCATATCAACATCCATGCTCCTTACCTTATCAACTGCCTTCTTCACTTGCATATACAAAGGACGCATAACAATTGTAAAATAATCACGTGATAACTCTTCATAATTATCCATTTTATCTGCAAATAAATTTTCATGAGCAATTTCTGTCCCAAACAAATCAGCACTAAACAACATTTTCTCATTAACGAGATATGTCATCATAGTCTCTGGCCAATGTACCATTGGATCCATATTAAACTGAAGAGTATTCTTCCCAAGACTTAACTCATCCCCTTCTGCAACAACATTAAATTCCCTATCAACACCAAAAGCACCAACAAGTATTGTTTTACATTTTTCAGTACAAACTATGATTGCATTATTACACTCATCTAAAATTTCCTTTACCGCACCCGCATGATCTGGTTCTGCATGATTAATTACAATATACTTTATTTCTAATGGATTAATCTTCGACTTAAGCGACTCCATCCAGCCATCAAGAAATTTCTTATTTGTACAATCAATAATAGTTGGTTTCTCATCATCTATAAAATAAGAGTTATAAGATCCTCCACGTGGAGTATGAATACCATGAAAATCTCTACCTTCGGGATTATTTACACCTATCCAAAAAATTCCTTCCCTTATTTTTTCTACCATTACTCTTCAACTACTAACTCAAATTGATCTTTTCCTACACCACATTCAGGACAAGTCCAATCGTCAGAAAGGTCTCCCCATTTCAAATCTTCTGTCTCTTCATCATAAATATATTCACAAACTGTACATCGATATTTTGCCATATTATTCACCACCTGTTGCTTCATTAACAAAAACTCTATTACCAAGCTCTTGATCCATCATAAAAAGAGCACCCGGAGCATCTTTTGCTAAAGTCAATTTCTGAACAACTTCATCTGCATGAGCTTCCTCTTCAACCTGCTCATCAATAAACCATCTTAAAAAACTAGCTGATGCATGATCATTTACTTCTAAAGCAATATTCATCAGATTATTAATCATCCCAGTCACTTTTTGTTCATGCTTATACGCATCTTGAAAAACATCCAGTGCTGTACTCCATTCTGTCTGTGGTTTTTCAATTGCCTCTAAAACAACACGTCCTCCTCGTTCATTTATATAATTATAAAGCTTCTGAGTGTGCGACATCTCTTCTTGGGCTTGTATTGTCATCCAGTTTGCAAAACCTTTCAAATTCTTTGATTCAAAATCAGCTGCCATAGACATGTACAGATACGCCGAATACATTTCAGCATTAATCTGTTTGTTTATAGCATCCTCCATCTTCTTATTAATTGCCATTATCGTTACCCCCTAATATTAGGGAAATCAATCCCTTATAATATAAAAAAGTTTATATTTTCCCAATAAGATCTATCCCCGGTTTAAGCGTCTCTGCTCCAGGCTTCCAAGTCCCTAATGATCGCGGCATTGAGGTCGCTCGTCGG
>CAZYEG010000064.1:0-7307 GCA_964646365.1 uncultured Methanosarcinales archaeon | reverse complement strand
AATCCGACTCTATAGAAAACACTACCAACTACTCAGATCTAGCAAAAACCATTAAACCAATTATAGAAAATAACAAATCAGAATTAATAGAGTCCTTAGCAGAAACTGTCACTCAAACAATACTAAAAAACTTCAACACTCCAGAAGTAAAACTCACATTAAAAAAACCTAACGCAATCATAAATGCCTCATACGCCGCAATCGAGATCAAGAGAAAAAAAGATGAGTAAAGCATACATCGGTATCGGCTCAAACATGGGCGACAAAAAAGATAACATAAATAACGCAATTAATCTTCTAAAAGAGAAATGTACTGTAATTAAAGTTTCGACACTAATTAAAACTGCCCCAGAAGGCTACACTGATCAACCAGATTTTCTAAACGGCGCAATAGAAGTAGACACATCCCTGACACCAAAAGAGCTCATGGACTTCCTATTAAACATTGAAAATTCTCTAGGAAGAAAACGTACAATAAAAAACGGTCCAAGAATAATCGACCTTGACATTCTACTATACGAAGACAAAATAATAAACGATACCCTCGAAATACCACATCCAAGAATGCACGAAAGAAAATTTGTACTAATTCCTCTCAAAGAAATAGCACCCAACGTAATCCACCCAATCCTAAAAAAAAGCATCAAAGATCTATAATCATCATTTCGCCAGCAGCAGAATCTGGATGATAAGCATGCATCTCTTTTCCATTATATTCAAAATGATTCTCGATCCTTCCATATTTGAATCCTATATGACCATAAAAACCAATCACATGCCCACTAGCTACACTCAAAACATCTAAAACATATCTTGCCTGGTCTTCATTTTTACAAGTCTTAGCTCCATCCCTCAATTCCTCAGGCAAACATTCATCCGTAAGTATATCATGAGAAAGTACTACATACTTATCAGGATCAAATTCCATTGCATCTGCAACTGCTCTATGCACATTGTTCATAGACGATTTCCATGGTAAATAAATCACTGCACTCTGAGGACTGATTCCTTCCCTTTTTGCATCCTGATACGTAACAGGTTCCCCATCATAAAACAAATCAGTACTACCCTCAATCTACAAACCAAAACTACCTATTAATCCCGCCAGACATTTTTGCTCTCCCCCCAAACCAAGCTGAGCATATATAGACGACCATGTCTCAAGAGTATTACCTGCAACACCATTATAGAAGACTCCGTCCCTTCTTATCTGCTTTGTATCAATCATGGCACTCCTAACAGAATTAAGAACATATTCTCTTAAAAACCACACATTCTCTGAAGTTCCCTTACTATTCTGCATATTCCTGACAATCACTGATTCAAGTGGTTCACCTGATTGTTGACCTTGACGAACTGGATGGTCTTTTGGAATTCGCATAATTTCACTATCACCCAAATCAAAAAGACCTGCATAATCCTTTTCAACTACAACACCCACCTGTTCTCTAGAAACATCCACCCTAGCATGCAAATCCGATCTTATTGCGTACTCTTTCCCCATAATCTAATAGGTTTCTTAGGAAAAATATAAATATTACTATAATCCATTAACCATTATGAATGAAAATGATGCATTGACGCAACTTAACAAAGAAAGAGAATATGAAGACAAACTAGCTTCTGACCTTAGCGACTACTTTCTTCAACAGATAGACAACATCACAGATCTTAACGAAGAAGAAAAAACAAAAATAAAAAAAAACCTTACAATAATACGAGATGAATCAAGAAAACACTCATACATGTTTGATCAAATGGTAAATATGGTAATGCAACATGGACAAGATAACTACTAAGAAACAGCTTTTAGATACTATTGAAGGTATCAGAGCAATCGAAATGACTGCAAAAAACAGCTACATTTCTGACATTGAATCGTTTAAAAATCCCAAAATAATCAACGATATCACAATCATAAAAAATGATGAAATCCGTCATATCCAACTTCTTGATGAGATTATCACAATTCTTAAGGAATAACCTTTATATATCATCCTATCTTCTATCACACTAAAATGGATAATAAAAAACTTACTCAATGGGGAATCGGAGTTGTACTGCTAATTATTTTCTTTGGAAGCTCAATAATTGACATATTAACAAGATATATCTGGATTGACAACATTGGATTTAAAGGTATATTCCTAACACAACTAAAGGCATCAATTGCTCTATTTGGAGTAACAGCAATAGTCTTCATGATCTTTGCATCAATCAACCTTTTCATATCATCCAAGCTTACAAAAAGCAAAACCATGTTCAAAGAAAAATGGAAATATGGCATCCTAGCTATTATCTCCGTTTTCATCGGGATATCAAATGTTAAAAACTGGATGCTCGTATTAAAATATCTAAATCAATCCACATTCGGTATTCTTGATCCAATATTCTCCAAAGACGTTTCATTCTACGTATTTTCACTACCATTCTTCATGTACGTTGCTAACTTTATGATTGTTGCAATACTATTAACAATTATTATCGTACTTGGAAACTATTTCCAAACACTGATAACTGCATGGATAAAAAAATCTAAGGAGTTAAAAGAAAATCCTCTCGGAGAAAACGTAAATTACAAAAAATACATAGCACTTCTTGGCAATACTGCAAAAATCCATATCGCTTTACTTCTTTCACTTTTCTTTGTTCTAATCAGTGTAAAGAATTATTTCGACCGTTTCAAAATCATGTATTCAGAAGCAGGAATTGTAGTTGGCGCAGGTTACACAGACACAATGGTACTTCTTCCAGCAATAAAATTAATCATGATATTATCAATAGTTGTCGCAGTAATTTTCATAGCATGGGCATTCTCAAAAGGCATAAAAAAGAGACACATACTAGGAATTACAATAATTGGTTACATCGCAATCAGCATTGTTGCAACAACTGTTGTTCCAGGAATTATCCAATCATTAAAAGTCTCACCAAACGAGATCAACTTAGAAAAGCCCTACATTGAAAACAATATCAAATACACAAAAATGGCTTACGGCCTTGATGATGTAGAAGAAATTGAATTTTCTGCAGATAAAAAACTTACAACAGATATAATTACAGAACAATCTGCAATCATTGACAACATTCGACTTCTCGACTGGAGACCTCTTACTAGCACTTACAAACAGACACAAGAAATACGTCTTTATTATGACCTATCAGGAATAGATATTGACAGATACTACATTGATGGCGAATACCGTGAAGTCATGCTTGCAGCAAGAGAACTTGACCAGAACAAAATTCTAACTAACGCAAAGACATGGGTAAACCTTCATCAAATATACACACATGGAAACGGTGTTGTAATGAGTCCAGTAAATGAAGTTACATCTGAAGGGCTTCCTGAATACTTAATAAAAGACATTCCTCCTGTCTCTAAAATCGGATTACCTATTACCAACCCGAGAATTTATTACGGTGAAAAATCTGATAATTTTGTTATTGTAAATACAGAAACAAAAGAATTTGATTATCCAAAAGGCGACACAAACATGTACAACCAATATGATGGAACCGGCGGAATAAAACTTGATAAATTCTACAAGAAACTTCTTTTGGCTTTCTATTTCAGAGACATAAAAATTCTTCTTTCAGGAGATATGACTAAAGAATCTAGAATAATGTTTGACAGAAACATCCAAGATAGAATCTCTTTGATTGCGCCATTCCTTTGGCTTGACAACGATCCATACATAGTAATCAATGATGGACGATTATTCTGGATACAAGATGCATACACAGTAACTGACAAATATCCATATTCAGAAAAATATTGGGGAATCAACTATATCAGAAACTCTGTAAAGATTGTTGTTGACGCATACAACGGTGACGTAAGCTATTATGTTGTAGATGAGAAAGATCCAATAATAAATACTTATTCAACAATATTTCCAAACGCATTCAAATCATTCGAAGACATGCCTGAAGGACTCAAAAATCATACAAGATATCCTGAAGATCTTTTCAAACTTCAGTCTGATGTTTTTTCAATCTATCACATGAATGATCCAACAGTCTTTTACAACAAAGAAGATGCATGGCAAATACCGAATGAAATATACGGTGTTGGTCAACAGATTAAATCTGAACCTTATTACATCATCATGAAACTTCCAGGACAAGTTAAAGAAGAATTCATTCTGATGACATCTTTTACACCTATAAGAAAAGACAACATGGTCGCATGGTTTGCTGCAAGATCAGATGAAGAATACGGTAAACTAATACTGTTCAAGCTTTCAAAAGACAAACTCATACCTGGTCCATCACAGATTGAAGCAATGTTCGACCAAGACTCTGAAATTTCACAACAACTTACTCTTTGGTCACAGCAGGGTTCGCAGGTAGCACGAGGAAATCTTCTTGTAATTCCTATAAAAGATTCAATGCTATATATTGAACCGCTTTACATCCAAGCAGAAAATGGGCAATTACCTCAAATGAAAAGAGTTCTTGTCTCTGATGGAGAGAAAGTTATCATGGAAAAGGATCTTGATACCGCGCTCAGAGCTCTTCTTGTAAAAGGAAATAGAACATCTGTAACAACTGGAGATGATAGTGAAGACGAACTTATCAAAAAGGCGTCACAATATTATAATCTGATACAAGATGCTATGCAAGACGGCGACTGGGAAAAAATTGGAAACAATTTCAACAATCTTGGCGAAGTACTTGAACAACTTTCAGAGGAAGAAAACCCAAATGTTGTTATTGTGAGGCCATAGAAATACCAAAACGTATTTCTAGGGCACAAAGAAATTCAGTTAGAATTTCTTGTGCAAGAAATGTAACCATTTCTTTGCACAAAAAAAGCAAAAAATTGCTTTTTTTAGTGTAACATTTAAATAATATATTGCATTACTCCCTCATATGGATCACATTACACACCATAAGAGGGAATTAATTTTTCTTATTTCGTTTCTATTACTCTTTGGAATATTCTTCCTTCTAGCAATGTTAAATCTTAGAAGACACATTCCAACATTTGGAATTGGTATTGACTATCAAACAGAAAACTGGATTGTTATGATCCTATCATTTCTTGCTGTAATAAAAGTTGTTGTATTAATTATAAAATACGAACACGAACTTTAAATTTTATCCGAAGCACCTCGAATATTCTCCGGAATTTATTGAGCAATACATATTAAAAATTCGTCATTAATAAAGAATGGCGAGGCCGAGTTGGCGGAATATGGTAAACGCGTCTGCCTGAAAAGCAGATAACCTGTCCGGGTTATTCGGGTTCAAAATCTGTTCTAGACAGAATGGAGGTCCCGAGCTCGGCGCTAAATTATAAAATAAAAGAAAGGGTTGACAGAATTTGATAAACGCAACCCCAAAGTTAACCTGTCCGGGTTATTAATTTAAGATATAACATAACAAATATTTAAACCTTTCTTTTTATCGTCGGAAAACATCCGGATTACTTATACTCTTCTCTACAAGGATAAAACACATCCAAAAGCTTACACTTCGTTAAAGCTTTACCAGAATGCTTGACGTTTGGTTTTATAATAACAAAATCATCCTTCTTCAACACTCTACTTTCACCATCAATTGTTATTTCAAACTCACCTTCTTGCATTGTGGACACCTGTTCATGTGGATGAGAATGTTCAGGCAATATCGCACCATCATCAATATCCCAATGCGCCTGAGTCATATTATCAGAATGAACAAATTTTGCCCTATATCCTGGCACAATCTCCTTTTCTTCAATATCTTTAAGGTTCATCCTTTAATTACTCCCAATGGAATTAATTTTACAACCTTCTTAGCAATTCCTGCTTTATCAGTAACTTCAATAACATCAGAAATATCTTTGTAAGCACCTGGTGCCTCTTCAGAAATACCTTTCCATGAAGCAGCTTTTACAAAAATGTTTCTCAACTCAAGTTCTTTTTTCACATCTTCTCCACGATACTGTTTCTTCGCAGCAAAACGAGACATTTCCCTTCCTGCGCCATGCGCTGAAGACCCGAAAGTTTCTTCCATAGCCTTTTCTGTTCCAGATAACACCCATGAAGATGTCCCCATAGAACCAGGGATCAAGACCGGTTGACCCACTTCTCTATACTTTTCAGGAACCTCTACTCTTCCCGGACCAAAAGCTCTTGTTGCACCTTTTCTATGTACCCACACTTTTTTTACAGAACCATCAATCTCATGCTCTTCAAGTTTCGCAATATTATGTGCAACATCATAAACGGTATTCATCTCGACGTCTCCAAAAACTTCATTGAATGATTTCCTTACAAAATGTGCAATTATATGTCTATTCGCCCACGCATAATTTGCAGCAGCACTCATAGCCTTAAAATAATCATCCGCAATCTTTGTTCCAGCAGGAGCATAAATCAAATCTTTCTCTGGCAAACTAGACATTACGTCTGGAAATTCATCTTCCATTTTCCTAAGGTAGTCGGAACAGACCTGATGACCAAGTCCTCTTGATCCACAATGTATCATAACTGCAATCTTTCCTTCAGAATCAAACCCATAAGTTTTCCCGGAATCTGAATCAAATATTTTATCAACAATCTGAACTTCTAAAAAATGATTTCCAGCACCAAGTGTTCCAAGTTGTTTTCTTCCACGTGATTTTGCTTTTTGTGAAACTACAGAAGGATCAGCACTTTTCATCTCGCCATTCTCTTCACAAAATTCTAAATCGTCTTCAACACCATAACCGTTTTCAACTGCCCATCTTGCGCCTTTCTTTAGCACATCTTCAAGCTGTTCATCCGTAAGCCTTATTGAAGACTCTGAACCAACACCTGACGGAACATTCTTAAAAATCACTTCTAAAAGTTCTTTGATTTTACTTTCAACTTTCTCTTTACTAAGATTAGTAGTAAGAATCCTTACACCGCAATTGATATCAAAACCGATTCCTCCAGGAGTTATGCAACCACACTCTGAATCAATTGCAGCAACGCCACCAATTGAGAACCCATATCCTCTATGTGCATCAGAAAGCATTATCGATTTATCATAGATTCCTGGAAGACATGACGCAACATTTACTCCTTGCTCAAGAGCACCATCTGACTCCATCTTCTTTATTAATTTATCATTAGCATATATTACCAAAGGAACATTCATCTTTCCTTCTTTCTCGACCTTATAAGAATAATCATTTATCTTTTCTAGCTTCATTTTTTGTCCACCATATTCTTCTTGAATTCTACTCCTTTGTATATCGTCTTAAGTATTATTTCCGCATCCTCTTTTGGAATGTTAAAATCTTTTGCAAAATCTTCAATCGAAAAACCACTCTTCTTGTGATCTGTAAC
>CAZYEG010000063.1:0-7315 GCA_964646365.1 uncultured Methanosarcinales archaeon | reverse complement strand
GAATCGACCTAAAGGTCGGGGAATTAAACCCCTATGTTCGCTATGCTCACATTAAAATTTAGTTCCTTTGGACTGTTTGCTTTAGCAAAATATGAACTATGTTCAGTTGTTCGTCTTATCCCTACCTTAAAATGTGGGGTACAAAAAGCTGTTCAGCTTTCAAGCAAAGCCCCTGGCTTTTTGTAATATCTAAATCAAGATTTAGATATTATGTACAAAAGTGCTTTAGCACTTTTTGTATTACGGACTCACAATAGGAACTAAATTTTAAACTTAAAAATCTCGCACTAAAATGCGGGGTATTATACCCCGATAAAAATCTCTTAGGCGAGATTTTTAAATAAACAGTATTCTGCAAATTTTTAATAAATAATACAATCAAAAAATTCGCATCAAACAAAGATTCTGAGCATATTCAAATTCTTCTTCTCCAAATTCAGGATCACATGACTCGGTCGGATGTTCATAAGATAAATAATATTGCACTTGCCATTCTGATTGAGTATCTAAAAACATATCACTTAGCCATTCAGGAATATGTGGAAGTCCAAAATAATCATGAATTTTGTTCTCACAAGCCATCATAGTCCTTGCAACCGCCCTAAAATTCCTCATTTGGCCAGGTTGAATATCATGATTGGCGTAAATATAATATTCACTAAGATTAAGATTATAAACAACATCAACATCCTGAGTAGAAAGTGCTTCAACCAGACACAAAGAATTATTAGAACTATTATCTTCTATACAATCACCATATCCATCTAAATAATATCCCTCATCACAATAAATAAAACAAGCAGCACAATGAAGTCCCCCATCACATTCCTCTTCTTGACCCCACCCATTTGGTGATTGAATTATATTATCTCCGCAAAAAGTATAAGTGCAATCATCAAAACATTCGTTTGCATCATTACCATCTGCCCCATCATCACAATATTCTCCGCCAGTAACAATCCCATCACCACAAGAACCAAAACTAACAGCCAAAACTAAACCAGAACATAAAATTGCACTAAGTATTATCGTAAATATTAAAAAAACTAGTTTATCCTTCATCTTATAACCTTATTTAGATTAATAGTTTAAATATTTTACCTATTCAACATTAACATCATCCAAACTATTACCATAAGTAATTACAGGATTAGTAGTTAAATTATAATTCTGATAATTGATTAATACTTTTGCTGCAATCCGTGTATCAATTGCATCCATTCCTGCAACCATAACTTGCGTTTTATTAGCATTATTAAACACTTTAATCATACCTTTGCCCGACTCAAAACCAGCAGTACAATCTGCAGGATTACCCATAAGTTGAGCTGAAATAGTATTAACACATGGACCACCAACAACAATCAAGTCCTGATTTAAATTAGCATAACTATCCTCAATTGCCGCGCCTAACCCCAACTTTCCAGATATGTCAATTGCCGCAATATTATCAGCAGGTTTAGCTAATTTTCCAATCACTATTTCATAATACTTAGCTGGATTGCTTAAATCATCAATTAAACTGGTAAAATTAAAATAAACACTACCATTTGTACAAATATTGTTAAAAGTATCACAATAACCACTTTGACAATCAGAAGCATTTGTACAAGGTATATTTACTTCTGCAGTAAGTAAATTTTCACATTCAAAATTTAATTTTCTTATAATAAATTCTTGATCTATATTTAAAGCGCCTGATGGTATTTCAACTATAAAATCATCTAGTGCTATTGAACCACCATTTGGACCAATATATTCATAAACTGGATCTTTAACATCAGTCTTTGTACAATTAATTGAAGAAATTGTTTCTGGGTCTAATTTAATCATAATAAGATCATCATTATTCTGCCAAGGTTCACCATTATAGTAATAATGAAATTTAACTTCACTATTAAATTGATAACCATGTGGTTCTACAGCATATACAATACCATTATAAAATGCATTTTTATCTACAGTTATGCCATCTATAGATATTTGAGCTAGATCAGATTTATTCCTTAAAAAGAAATAGGAATTTGAAGTCCTACTTGAAGGACCAAACCAACCGCAAGTACAATCAAAAGCTTGACTTATCAACCCCATATCAACATAATTTGCTGGAATCAGGGCAACTTGTCTTTGGTCAGTAGTTGTTCTGGACACACATTCTGATTCTGATTCAGGATCATAATAAGAACAATATTTCATACAATGATCACGCATTACCTCCTTTGGAGTTTTTATTTCTCCATTAAATGGATTTCTTGCCCCATTACCAATTATTGTGGTCTCATAAATTTTAGCTATACCTATACAATCTTCAACCTTAAAATCTTTCTTAACACCACTAACACCACAACCAGAAATAAATAATAATAAACTTATAACTAAACAAACCATTACAACATTACAATTCTTCATTTTTATCATTTTTATGTAAGCAAACTCCTAATTAAACTTTTCAATAAACCAATATTAGTATCTTTTGGTAAACAGACACAATCTTTAGAAGGATCATCTGAACATCCTACAACAGTTCCATCTGCCAAATAACCAGTAACTGTTTCTTCACCATCAACTATACTACAAACTGCGCAAGGATTATTAATTCCAGTACAACCATTATCACAATCTTCTGGACAATTATCTGCATTCTCACCATAACCGCAATGACTATCGCCACAAGCTTCTCTATCTTCGCCACAATCATCAGGACTATTAACTAAATTTTCACCTTTTTCATGTTCACAATCACCGTCACCTTTTTTCCAGCAATCAGTAAAATTATAAGCACATCCTGCATCACATTTTAATGCATGACCATAAAAACTAGGATTCACATTACAATTATCCATTAAAGTATCAGCATAACCTAAATTATTTCCGTCACAATCTTCATCTTGACCATAACCATTAGGAAATTGTATATCACCATCACCACAATAAGTTTTTGTACAATTACCTGTACATTGTTCACTTGCATACCCATCATCGCATTCTTCTGAGCCATCAATAACACTATTACCACATGCTCTATAAGTGATTGCCCAAACTAAAGGTATCAATAATACTAAAATCATTAAACTTAATAACAATATTCTTTTTTTCATCTTAAATAAGGATACCCCTCATTAATATTAGGATCTATTGCCCAAATATTACTAAAGTCCCAAGCATCCATCGGCGCATTATTCGAATCCTTAAAATAAGCTTCATTATCATTAATTGCAACACAATTAGAAGAACCGCAACTATCAGGATTACCTGTATGATTATTAAAATAATTATTAGTTGAGGTTGATCCTCTAGCAAATGCATAAGTTCCATAACCACCTGAAACACTTCCTGTTACAAAACTATTAGATATAGTAAGCCCACCAGCACTACCTGCTATTCCGGCCACATATTTTCCTTCGTGTCCCTGTACTACACTAGATACATCCCCAGTTGTATAAGAATTAACAACAGTAGTCTTACAATAATAGCATGCAGGGGATCTACCATATAATCCACCTGTTGAAGTTCCAGTTCCAGTAACATCACCGGTAGTATAACAATTCTTAATATCAATACCACCATATTGAACTTCACCAATTAATCCACCAGTATGTGTATAACCATTAACTTCTGCTTCTGAATAACTTTTTTCAATAACAATAGTATTACTAGCTAAACCACGTATATAATCCCCTATACTTCCAATTAATCCACCTGTATTCTTTCCACCTCTTACATTACCAGTTACAGAACAACCAATAATATCAGAATAAGCTGCCTTACCAATACCAATTAATGCACCGGTATTTTCTCTACCTGTTATATTAACATTTACTAAATTCAAATCTTTAATAACAGCACGATCACCAAAACCAGAAAATAATCCAATATTATTTTCATTAGGCCTATTGATATAAAGATTCTCAATGTTAAAACCTTTACCATCAAGAGTTCCAACAAATGACTCAGCAAGATAAAAACTATTTCCATCTGGGGCATAAAGTATTCTTCCATCACCAAGAGGTTCAAAACCAAATCCTCTATCCCAATTAATTGTATCAGAACAGTCAATGTTATTTGTGAGTTCATATTTTTTATTCAAATCATCAATCAGCCATAGATCACAACAGTCCCTAATTTCCAAGTAACCATCATTATCACTATCAACTGGAACACTTCCACCATAACAAGCATGACAATGATCGCCTTCATCAACTTCACCATTACAATCATCATCTAAACCATTATCGCAGATTTCTTGAGGTTGTGCTAAAACATCAGTGCTGCATGAACCCCAATCACTTAAACTTGAACCATCACAAGTCTTTATCCTGGTACCATTTGCACAAATACCAACACCACATCCTTCAGATAAAATTAAATCTGTATCAAAAGTAGAAGCATCACAATCATCATTCACCCCGTTACAAGTTTCAACCTTGCCAGGATTAATACTAGAATCATTATCATTACAATCTATTGGGCCACAATCTCCGCCATCAATTGCAAATAAATCATTATCATTATCAGTACAATTATAATCATTAAAATAAGGTATTTCAATAGTTAAAGGAGCATAACTATTGATAGTAGCATTCATTAAATTCCCACTATTATCATAAATATTAATCAATCCTTCACTTCCTGAAAGATCCACATTATAGAAAGTCAATCTTGCAGGCACATTAAATCCAGGATTATCCATTGTCTGTTGAGAAGTATCTATGCTAATATCAGTATCATTTATTACGACCATATCAGATAAACCTTTCCCAGTTGTAGCTATTGAACCAGAAACAGTTATTGGTACTAAGAATTCAATCTCACCATATTGGTTCTTAATAATAGGTCGCACATTAATGAAATTATACTCATCAACTGTATCAACATCCTCAATAAATGGCCTAATCCCCTCAGGATAATCCCAATTAATAATAACTGATTTGTAATCAAACCAAGAAGATAAGCCCCCATAAAAGGGATATAATAAGCCGCCATAAATAACCATAGTTAAGTCATCTGAAGAACCAATATAGAGTATAATACCAGAACCTGCACTATCTTGAACTAACTTTATTTGATTATACCTTAAATTATATGTTGAAAGATTTTTTGTAAAATGAATTAAATATTTATCATTAGAAGTTAATTCAGATTCAAAAATAGACTCAGAAAGACCAAATTCAGATGCAAACTCGGCAACAGCAGAAATTAAATTATTATCAGCATTATCAGGCAAAACAATCTTATAACCAGTCGCATCAGTCTTTAATCCGTCTAAGAATGTAGCAATCGTTACTTTATCGCTAGGTTGGAAATTGTAAGCCATACCTACTACATCATCACCTAGCCTAAAACCACCAGAACTGATGATTCCAAATGCCATTATGATCATAATACCTACAAAAGCACCAATCACATAAGTAGAAAATTCCTTGATTGTCTTTTTTACATCCATCTTAACCTAACCTCATCATCATAATATATAAACTTTTTCATTCAACATTAACATCATCCAAACTACTACCATAAGTTATTACTGGATTAGTAGTTAAATTATAATTCTGATAATTGATTAATGCTTTTGCTGCAATCCTTGTATCTAATGCATCCATTCCAGCAACCATTATTTGAGTTTTACCATTATAGCCAAATACTTTAATCATACCCTTGCCTGGCTCAAAACCAGCAGTACAATCTGTAGGATTGCCCATTAATTGAGCAGAGATAGTATTTACACATGGACCACCAACAACAATCAAGTCCTGATTTAAACTAGTAAAACTTTCCTCCCTTGGCGTTCCTAATCCAAACTTTCCTGAAATATCAATTGAAGCAATATTATCATCTGCATTTGCATTTGAACCAATGACAGTAGTAAAGTCGGAATTAATAGTATTTAGAACATTAATTGAGGGTTCTGCACAAAAGCCCATATCACAAAATCCCGAATTACAATTAGAATCATCATGACATGGAGCGCCTAATGCTCCATTTGAACAAACATTAAAAGGATCACAATAATACCCTTCAGCACAGCCACTCAAACTATCACATGAGCTACCAACACTTCCATCAGAACAAACTCTCTTTAAATTACCACTATAAATATCGGCGCAATGATAGGGCTCGCAATCAGGTGCACAAATCCCACTTTCACAATCCGAATTATCATGACATGGACTACCAGTAACATTATTTGAACAAATATTATTAATAAGATCACAAGCACTGTCTAAACATTCTGAACTACTTCTACATCCACTACCGATGCTGCCATCTGTACAGATGTTATTAATAGTATCACAATAACCAGTTGCACAACCAGAAGCATCATAACACCCACTACCTATGCCCCCATCAGAACAAGTGTTATTGGAATCACAATAACCAGTTGCACAATCTGAAGAACCCCAACACCCACTACCTATACCCCCATCAGAACAAGCATTCTTATGAGGATCGCAATAACCACTTGGACAATCAGAAGCAGAACTACAGGATTGATTAGAATTATTATCAGAACTACAATTTGTACTAGGTTCAAAACTAACTGATAATTCTCCTTGTACACAGTTATATGAAGCAAGAATGGTTGAACCATTTATCTCTAAACAATCGTGTAACAAAGAAATATTTTCATTTGTATTAACATCTATTATATAGACAACACCATTTAATTCAATACAAGAACTATTAAAATCATCTAATAAAGAAGCTGATACTAAGGTAGAAAGATTAATTAGTATAAATAATAGAAAGATAATAAATAATTTATTTTGTTTAAACATATTTTACCCTACAAAGCACTATTTATATATTTTATGATTTACAAAATTTAGTCTAGAAATAACATCTATTTAAAATACATAACCACATTAGTTTATACTACTCAAAAGTGACTAAAAATAGTAATATTTATATACTAGTTAACTATATTAAGGATATGCAACATAAAATAAACCCTAAACTAACACAAATAATTGGACTCTGCGGTATTGGTGCTTTAGTTTTAAGTAGTGGATGTAGAAGTTCAAATCCAGATATGTATAGAAATCAAGAAAATAGTGGGTTAAATCCTTCTTATGGAATTCAGCAAGATATGATGGCTCAATATCATCAAATAGAAGATGAAGCAGCTAGAACAGGGATTATGAGATACAGACTAAATGTAATGAGAATTAACTTAAAATAATTAAAATTTGCTGTTGCATTCATCTGCACAAACAAAGTCTTCGACTTTTTGCAGTATATATTAATATACTGTATTTAAATAAATGACATCCTCCCCAACCTAAAGGTTGGGGTATCCCATAAGGTTGCTACGCAA
>CAZYEG010000062.1:0-7411 GCA_964646365.1 uncultured Methanosarcinales archaeon | reverse complement strand
GTAGTTGTTCCAGCGTATGTTCCCCAAAAACCGGCGTCATCTCTGCAACAAGAATGATCTGCAAGGAATGGATTTGTAATTGTGTTATTTCCAAATTCAAGATCAGTGTATGGATATATGGCTGAGTTTTCATTTCTATGTGGAAGACATTGATATACATCTACAGGAAAGTTTGCATTTCCACTTGAAAGGTTTGCATCTGGTTTTGTGATACTAAGGCTTAGCACCCGTGTTCCCGTGGTGTTGAATGGTAGGTATTTGATTAATTTTATATCTGTATTAAAAGAAGGCGAATATGTTTTTGGTGAAGTTGTTGATATGTTTAGATTATTTAGATTGTCTGTCCATAAATAATTTATTGCTCCACCCATAAGAAGTTTTGATGCGGTTGCATCAAGTATAAATGGGTCTTCAATGGATGTTGCATTAAGAGGCATTTCAGGGTAAGATGTCAAGTTTCGGATTTCTGGAAGTGCTACAGTATCTACAAGAATCCTAATTGTTTGATAATCATAAAGAGCTGGGTTATCAGGGTCTTTTGCGTAGACTGTGAATTCGTGAGGTCCAATGTCGTTTGGTCCAATCCAAATTTCTGCGCATCTATTTTTTTCTTCTATTTCAGGGGTACAATATCCTTCATTTCTGTATAATAGAGAGCTTTCCCACTGATTTGTAGGAATTCGGATTTCACTTTCAAATTTTGAAATATTATCAGGCCATAATTCATCGTACTCTGCTTTCCATCCGGTGTATGAATAAATTACATCCTCTTCATCAGGATCAATTGCATAAGGGCTGATTTTTAGAGTGTAATTGACTGGGACAATAATGTCATATTCAGTATTGTTTGTACAGTAACCGATGCAATCAAGAACGGGTCTTCGGTCTTGTATGGCAAAACTAATTGTGTATGGTTCATTTCTAATGTATGTGGTGTTGTCTGAGAGCGAATAGACGTAATCTGTGCCACTTTTATTTTTGTTTAGTTTGAAGGTATATGGAAGTGGGTAACTCATTGGGTTGAATTTAATTGAGTTTTGTTCTTTTTTTAGTATTGTTTTCATGAGTTCCCATGATCTTCTTAGTCTAATAGGTTCTTCTGCATAAAAATCGTAGTTTTTTGTTACTTTGCTGGTTGTTAGATTTATTTTGAAAGGGAAGACAAGTTTTACATTAACATCTGTCTTTCCTGGTGTTAGATTTATTTGTGGGTCACCATAATTAATGTTTGGTCCGAGATATGTGTTTTGAAGAGTTATGTTTGCACACTTGAGAGTTAAGTTTAGTATGATATTTTCTAATTGCTCCTGGTATGAATAACTGTAGTCGTATGAGAATGCGAAACCAGGTGTGTATTTTTTGTAGAGTGGTGGGATTATGTTTGTGTGGTGGAGTAGGGGGTGATTCTCTCCAAGATTGATTCCATTCATGGTGTGATCATATGTGCAGAGTCCTTCATCGTCACAAGGGTAGTACTCTAACTCATATGATGTTACATCTTTTTTGAATATAGAGTATGAAATGTTGTAACCATTCCATTCTGTAGTTTTTGTGTTGTAACCTAGAAGACTTCCCGGTTGGTCATGAAGAATGAAACCTCCCTGTCTTGAAATAAGGTTGATTGATTCAGTTGTTGCAGTTGATAGACAGTAAGAAATGGTTTGACGAAATGAGGATATATCAAAGTAGTTTTCAATAATTTCTTCAGCCTCTTGTTCGGTAGCGTATTCGCTAAGTCGTTCGCTTATGTTAAACATCATAGCAAAGACTGAAAGTATGACTATACCCATGATTATGAATATACTTACTTGGCCTCTTTTTTCTCCTCTTTTTTTCATTTTTTGTTAATGCGTTAACCAATAATTTCAATTGTTTTTGTATCGGGTTTTACACCCCAAGTTTTGAATATTTGTTTCATTTCTTTATTATGTTCTATAGGTATCATAAAACAACCAGGAACTAAGAACTTTCCTTTGAATTCTTCGACTAGACCAGTGCTATCTCTACGTCCTTTTAGAAGATAGACAAACCTAACTCTTTTTGACTTTTCTAGTTTGTTTATGTGGTATGTGTATAGAACTTGCTGCATGTTAATATATTAACAGAAAAAGATTATATAAAGTTTTTGGTTAATGTGTTAAATTACCTTTGATCTTGAGGGATGACTACTTGGTCAAAGATCCCATTTCCATGCTGGAGTAAAAGGAAGTATTCATTATCTGTACTATTGCTGTCATGCCAGTAGACAGTATTTGCCATATTAAGAGTAGCTAATATAATATCATTTCCACCAAGTTCTTGATCTTTATCTACATCATGCACAATATATAGATTTATGAACGATGAATCTTCAGGTGGTAGATTAAATGTAAATTTAGTTTGTATTCTTCCCCCCAAGTTCCCAAACTCAACTACTGCATTTTCTATGCCATAATTCTGCATTGTTGCACGTGATGGATTTTTTTGATAATTGTGAACATCATCATAAGAGTATATCATATAGTAGTGGTCTTCTGTAGTAAATCCGCCATTAGGTCTAATAGTTATACTTGAATTTTGACCAATGTAGACAATGTGGTTGGTTCCAAGATCCTGGGATGTTGTATATATTGTGCCATCTGTTGGATGGATTTCCGTACTTGTTTGTGACGATTTTTGTACAACCATTACGCCTGCGAAATCAGAGTCTGTTGGGGGCGTCCAACTTATATATTCACGGATTACTCCATCAATTGCCTGTGGGTTTGTTACGTGTCCTGGTGGAGTTGTGTCATGTGTAACTGTTGTGGTTATTGACTGTGCTCCAGCGTTGTTACAGTTAAATGCGATTCCAGATGCTGTTACAGCCTCTGTACATGCACACACTCTGTATGTATAAGTGTTTTCTTCGAGCTCATCATCAACGAATCCACCTTGACCTCGATTTACTATGTCTCTTGTTGCACCACTGCTTCCATCGCAAACTTGAAGTTGGTTTCCAATCTTTCGCCAAACATATATCTTGTCGAATCCATCAGTTTGATTCTCATCCCAGCTAAGTGTTACTACTTTATTTGATGTTATGTTTGCAAGGTTGCTAATACTTACTGTAGGCATTCTGGTTGTAGTTGAAACTGTTAAAGGCTCAGAGCATTCACTGCAACCATCTTCATTACAAGAGGCAATTGTAAATTGATAATCTGTTACTGGAGATAGTCCAGTTATTGCTCTTTGTCTGTTCGCTGGATCATTTTCTACAATTCCTCCATTACAAGTGTTGGCAGGTATTGGGATATAATTATCTGTACAACTTGAAGTCTCAGTTATTGAATTTTGATATATACAGAACCAATCAACAAATCCAGCGTATCCTGTGTCGTTCCATTCTAAAACAATTTCATCATGTGTTGTCAAGACCGACTGTAATGTCCCAACTTTTTGTGGATATGGATAGAGTACTGCAAGTGTTGATGAATTTGGTTCAATAGAATCACCCCAAATGATTACACTTCCACTTTCATCGATATGTATGTGTTGACTTGCTTTTGCTGGTAATGAGTTGGAGCACTTATCGCATTCGTAAATAGGAAGTGCTGCTATAGGATAAGTGGTTTGAACGCCAGTTCGATCAGTATTGTCATAATTAATTCTTATCTGGCATTCTTGATCGGTACCAAGTGGGCATCTCCCCAAAAGGTCAAAATTTGTTGCATCAGTTATAGGAGATGTACCATTTCCAAGGACAACCATTTGCCAGTAATTTTGTATTGTATCAGGTGTCCAATCTAAAGTAATATCTTCTCCCCATCTAGCACGATTTCTGTCAATTGTAGCAGTTGTTAATGATGAGGCAATAGGTATGTATGTGAATTCAATATCGTGGTCAATACCAAATTCGTTTCCATCAGGATCATGGACAGAGTCCCATTCTAGGTCAATTGTATATGTGCCTGGTCCAGGGTTTGCTATTTGACATGTAATGGTTTTATTATCGTTGGTTACTGTCCAAGTCTGACAGTAGTTTGTTTGATCTTCTCCAAGATAAATATCAATTTTAATATCTGTTGGAATATTGTATCTGATAGGTTCATCGAAAGTTAGACTTATTACACGGTTCCATGTGTTGTGAATGTCTTCTGTAGGCGAAATGCTAACTAATCCTGGTCCAGCAACATCTGCAACATTAAAGTTAAATGATGTATCTCCATTTTCGTTTGCAATATTAGTGTATTCATTTAGGAAGTCAGATACTTTTGTAAATGCAATGCTACATGAGGATCCGTCAGGCCAGCCTGTACCGACAGGTTCTATTCTTAGGATATAATAGTTAATAGCTGATCTTGTTATATTTAATTTGAGTGGATTTCTAAAATTATTTTCATTGTATGTTTGTTGATTGTCACAGTTTATATTAAATTCCATAGTGTTAATATCGATCCACTTATTGAATGTGAAAAATAGATCATCACTTGGATATGTTGCTCGACTATTATATATTTCTGTAGACGGACTGATTATCTCTAGAGTTCTACCATCATTTCTCTTAAAAGACCGCCTTAATTCATCAGGATAAAAATTGTTCATTGTGTCTGAAACTGTATACGCACTAAGTAGGAACTCATATTCTCCCATTTCTAAATTACTAATATCGTAATTGAATGAATCAATATAACTACTATCTATTAGATAGAACCCTTGGTCTGGGAAAGGTAGGAGTCTTTTTATGAATAATCCTGCCCCTTGCATGGATATTGTTTCATCAAATGTTATTGTGATTTCATTTCCAGAAAATTCTTGATTTGCTGTAGGTGAAGCATCAAGAAGACCAGGAGGATCCTGATCAAGTACCGCAGCATGATGTGTATAATCGAAAGATGAACCGTATCTGTCTGAGAATCCTGCTAAATTGCAATTTGTTCCTGGATAATTTAATTTTCTATAATTGTCACTCCATATTGCATTAGCTATTACAGTTGCAGGTTTTACAGGTTCAGAGAATTCAAAATAACATTCAGTGATACCGCCTGCTGGCATATTATCAGGAGGTGAAGCAAGTAAAATTGTTGCAGATTCTGTATCCATAGGTGAAGTTGTAAAATTAATTTCTAGCGTGCTATTTATTTCATTTCCTGAAATATCACGCGCTCTAGGGTTTACGGTTAAATTATATGAGTGTCCTGGAATAAAGCTTGGATCAGGATACCATGTCATGATTGTACCCTCTTCTGTATACTCATAATGATAATTTCCGTCGGTTATTACAGTTGAATCATTTTGTTCATATACGAGCAAATTAGAATCGTCCTCTATCATTATTTCATTTGGGAATTTAATAATAAGCGGAGAGAAAACATTTACTTGGCCACTTAAATCACTCATAACTATTGGTATTGGTCTTCTTTCATCAAACTCGTTTAGTTTAAATGTTATTAGAGAAGTGTATCCGAAATCACCGTTTTTGTCTATTGCGATAGCTCTTATTTTTTTCTCTTGATCTTTTCCTCTTATACCGTAATATCTTTGATTTACTTCTCTACCCCATTCATCTCCATTTATAATATTATTATTGGTAGATTCTAAATCCCAATAAATAGCTGATAGGTTTTCACCGCTATATGTTGCGTTTAGTAAAACATCAAGAATTCCATCTCCAAAATTAGAGTTTGGAGCAGGGGAAGTAATTGAAATTTGATTTGAAATTGTATTACTGTGCTGAGGATTGCCAATGTTTCTATTTGACACTCTAAGTTTTGATGTAAGATCTTGCCAAAGGTTATTTCCTAATTCAGAATGAACAAAATAACTGACTGTTTCTGCACTAGTATTGATTATAGGTTGACATTTTATGGATGAGCCATCAAGAGATTTTTCTTTTACGGCGTTACAGATGTCGGTTCTAAATCCTTCATAATTAACACTAAGGTAGGTGTCTGCTCCGTTAGATGAAATTGATCCAAATATTTTTCTGTTATCATGTTCAGAGATGTATAATTTTTCAATTAAATTTGCATCCTGTACATAACCCATAATAAGCTCATTTGTGTAAGGATCAGTTTGTCTTATTACTCTAAGGATAAAGTTAACAATGACTTGCATAGGGTCTTTTATAGTGTTTATTATTGTGCTCGTAAAACTCGTAGTGCCAATTATCCCTGTTCCTAATTTTGAATAAATAATACTGTTTGTGTAATTGTTGTAATAGGTGTATCCACCTGTACATAGTGCATATCTTCCATAATCTATTCCATCTTCGCCAGGTTCTACATGAGCGTTGATTGAGCCTATACAGTCACCGTGATCCCCGAGTGTAGTATTAAAAGGAAATTGGTTTTCGGATGTTAGAGGCACATTCATGGATGTTCCTATTAATATTTTTTCGTCCCTTTCAGCATCTCCCCCCATCTCCCAGTATTTTAGTACACAGAACTCATTTACACAAGGTATTGCATTTTCACTTGCGTCTCTGCACGCAACATTTCCAATTGTTGTTCCTGGTCCAATATACTTTTCTACCAGTTGTTCATTGTCAATTGTATAATTATAATTGTTCAAAACATTATCATATGTGTCGCAAAATAATGTATATTCATTTTCTACAGGTCCTTCTTCGATTAATTGAAGCATTCTTAATGCAATTAATTTGCTTCTTGTTGTCCAATTGCCTCTGTCACAGAAATATCCCTGTACCCATTGTCCATTATTTACACATTGAGGACTTTGAGTATTTCCGTCTGCGTATAATAGTGGACGTCCGTTGTTTGCATATAGTCCTTCACTATTAGTTAGGCATTGTGTTTGTTCTGCACAGTATCCGGAATCACCAAGATCCCAACGTGATTTTTTCTCTTGTAATTTCCAATCGCCTGCAATACAACGATATCCAGTACCATTTTCGTCAGCATTTAATGGATATGCTAATGGTTCATCACTTTCATCTTCGATACATTGCATGCTTCCTCCATCCCAGCAATAATTTGTTGGGCAGCAACTGTAACTTTGGAATGATTCATAGAATTTACTTGCTTTGTTTCCTTTTTCAAGCTGCATGTCGTCGATTAAAGCGAAGCCATCTTCACTAAAACTAAGTATGCCAACTTGGAGATAATATATATTTTGACCTGTAGTTATTGTTTGATTTATTTTTGTCCAGTCGAGAACTCTTCCATTTATACTACTTGAGCTATGATAATAAAGATTATCTAGAGCTTTGTCTATGGAATATGTTTTATAGTATAATTGTGTGGTTGCATCTTTGTTGTTTAAAACAAATGCAGATAATGTATATTCGGTATTTGGTTCTACGGGGATAAACTTACTTAGGAATGTTACATCATCGTTTGGATTGTTAATTAGTATTGCTTTTTGTCCAGAATGACTTGCAACATCGTAACTTTCAAAGGCAAGTACATGATGAGGATTAATTATATTAATT
>CAZYEG010000061.1:0-7425 GCA_964646365.1 uncultured Methanosarcinales archaeon | reverse complement strand
ACAATAGTTTTTGTATATTCAGAATAGTCCCCCACATGTTCAGCAATCACACTTTTTACCTTCTTCTGAACAAGCTTATCATCAAATTTCCTAGAAACAATTTTTGCAATACCACTTATATCATCGGCAAGCGTCTGACTTATCGAGACCATAACCTCAAAATGAACTATTTCTTTAACACCGCCATTCACTTTTATAGCAATGACATTTATCTCTTTATTCTTACCTGCATTTACAGAAGAAATTGTAAAATAACCATGTTGATTAAGCCACCAAACTAAGATCTCTTTCTCTGAATTCATCATTTATCCCCCAATACTACTATTAAGTGGAACAAACTTATAAAATTAACTTAAAAATTCACAACAACTTTTTTTCAATAGCCAAGATTTCTTCTTCACGAACAGCACAACCATGAAGTTTTATCCCCCACAAAAGCGAATCAAGCAACTCCTTTTTACCATACTTAATATCCATCTCAAACTCATTAAAAAGTCCAAAATTATAAGCCACAGTAACAAGCTCAATCGATCTAATTATATTTATCTTGCCGATTGCTCTTTTTAATTCCTTAATGTTGTCTTTATCCATAATAACATTAGTATGAAGTTTTTTTATTAACAATTTATGTAGACTCTTTGGTTCCTCAATAAGGTACCTAGTAGTTCTTTCATCAACCACAATTGCCTCTGAATCCTCAACAATAGCACAAGCAATTGCTTCCATTTCCCCTTCATGCACAATTTGTATAGGATGATTATGTGCCAAAAAACAAGAATTTGCAATACTCGACAATTTCTCAGCAAGTTGAACTATCTCTTTCTTATCCTGAATAACAAACATTCCCTCTTTTATCAATCTTGCAACCTGGTGCGCTTCAAACTTAAACTTCCTTGATGCAAGCGGCGCATCAACAAGTTCACCTTTTATAGCAGGAGTTATCAAGAATTCACCTTCAAATCTTCTTTTCAACTTTCTCAAGATCCAAAGCATATTATTTAACGATAACGATATTACAGGTCCCGAATCAAACACTAATGATCTCATTTCTTCATCTTAAATACATTCTTTGTATTATTCCTAAAATTTGCCATAAGCTGATCTTTTGCCATCTCAAGAAGAGAAATTGCCTCAAGTGGAGACACATTCATTGTCTGAATCTGTGTTTGGATCCCTTTCCCAAGTACAAATTTTACAGCAAAAACTCTTTCTTTTGTTTTTCCATCATCTTTCTTCTTGTCATCATCTACCATTATATCACCTTAAAAAATGATTCTGCAACTGCAAGTCTCTTAAGTGCCTTTTGAGCTCTAACATTATCACTATCAATTGAAAATTTACCACCTAAATATCCCATTAATTCCCATTTCGATACCCCCAAAACTTGAGATACTCGTGAAATAGAAATGCCATGCTCAAACATTGCAGATCCTTTCTTAATCTTAGATTTAGTCATAATCTCTTGTATATACTCCGTCGTTTTCTTGTCAAGCATCCTAATAGATTTCATCACATTTGCAACTCTCTTATTGTATTCGTGAAGATCCCCGATTTTTAACGATTCTTCTATCTTTCTAAGATTTATTACGAAACTTTTCGTAATTGTTTTATCATCTGCTGGCACAAGTCCTTTTTCACGAGAAAGAATTTTTGAAAGCGAATATGTGATAATCGCAAAAGAAAGCGAATCTGCATCCTGAAATATTGATGCACAATGTATTGTATTATTAGAAAGCCTACTAAGCCCTTGGACATCTCTAGCCTCTACAGCCACCGCCACCTTTTCAATAATGGCCAAAATCGAATCCTTGATTTCTTTTTCCATCCATCTATTCCTGCGGGAAATCTCTATTTAAATCTTTGGTTAAAAAAAAGCAACCTTTATATAAAATCATTTTCCCTTTTCAAACAGTAACATTTGGGGGGATTAACATGGTAAAAATACTACTTTTAGGCAATGGAGCAAGAGAACACGTAATAGCTGAAACTTTTAAAAAAAGTCCACAAAATCCTGAGATATTCTCATACATGAAGGCAAACAATCCAGGAATTGCAAGTCTTTCAAAAGAAACATGTATAGGAAGCTATACTGATTACGATAAAATTAAAGATTTTGTCAAAAAAGTTGAACCAGACTTTGCATTCATCGGTCCAGACGACCCAATAGGTGATGGAATTGTCGATATGATTGAAGAAGTTGGAGTAAAAAGCGTTGCTCCAAAAAAAGCTCTTGCGAGACTTGAATCTAGTAAGTCATACACGAGAGAACTTTTAACAAAATATGGCATCCCTGGAAATCCTGCATACAAAATATTCACTCAAGAATCTGATGCAAAAGATATTGAAGAATTTCTCGAATCAATACCAGGTTTTGTAATAAAACCAGACGGACTTACTGGAGGAAAAGGTGTCAAAGTACAAGGTGACCACCTAGACACAATCAAAGACGCAATTGAATATTGCAAAGAGGTTCTTGAAACTCATCCAAGAGTTGTTGTAGAAGAAAAACTAGATGGTGAAGAGTTCTCACTAATGTGTCTTACAGACGGAGAACACGTAATACTCACACCACCATGTCAAGATCACAAACGAGCATTCATTGATGACACTGGACCTAACACTGGTGGGATGGGATCATATTCTGATGCGAATCACTTACTACCTTTCTTACCACAAAGCGATGTAGACAATGCGATGAGAATAACAAGACTTGTTGCAAAAGCATTAAAAGAAGACAATGGAGAACCATTCGTAGGAGTAATGTACGGCGGATGGATCTGTACCGATGAAGGCACAAAATTAATCGAATACAATGCAAGATTCGGAGATCCAGAAGTAATGAACGTACTACCAATTCTAAAAAGTGACTTTGTCACTATCTGCCAAGCAATGATTAACGGCACACTTGACCAAGTAGAGGCAGAGTTTGAAAACAAAGCAACTGTATGCAAATACGCTGTTCCTGACGGATATCCAACAAATCCTGCTGCAGGAGAAAAAATTGAAATGGGTGAGGCGTCACCAGGTGTCAAAGTATACTACGCAAGCGTTGACAAAAAAGAAGACGGTCTTTATCTTTCCACATCTAGAGCAATTGGATTTGTAGGAATTGCAGACACACTAAAAGAAGCAGAGGCTCTTGCAGAAGGTTCTATAGATGCTGTCAAAGGAAAAGTATTTCATCGTCCAGACATTGGAACAGAAAAACTTATCCAGAAACGAATTGACCACATGAAACGAGTCAGACCAGAATAATAAAAATGGCAATAAACGGACTACTTTTCCCAATAATTGGCGGACTTGGACTTTTCATCTTTGGAATAAAAATTATGGGTGACGGTCTTAAGAAAGCTGCCGGCGAAAAGATGCGTGAGCTTCTAAGCAATCTTACAAATAATCGTTTTAAAGGTCTTACTCTTGGGGCTATTGTAACCTCAATAATACAAAGTAGTTCTGCAACAACAGTTATGGTTGTCGGGTTTGTAAATGCCGGACTCATGACATTATTACAAGCAATACCAATAATCATTGGTGCAAATATAGGAACAACAATTACTGCACAATTGATTGCGTTTAAAATTACTGACTACGCACTTCCAATAGTCGCGGTTGGAAGTTTTATGTACATCTTTGGGAAAAAGAAACAAACTCGACAAATTGGCGAAGCAATTCTTGGTTTTGGTATATTATTTCTTGGATTAAGCATTATGGGAGGTGCTGCAAAAACATTAGGGAAGGGACCAGCTATACAAAATTTCTTCTCGGCATTCAGTTCAAATCCACTTTTAGGAATACTTATAGGAGCAATTGCAACAGCAGTAGTACAATCTAGCTCAGTAACAACAGGAATTATTGTAATTATGGCTGGCAACGGATTGTTAGATCTTGGTTCTGCCATACCTCTTATTCTTGGAACAAATATTGGGACATGCATCACTGCACTCCTGGCAAGTATCAAAACAAATATTACAGCAAAAAGAGCAGCAGCGGCACACATTACATTTAACATAATGGGAACAATAGTCGCAATTTTTATGATTCCATTATACATATACATTGTCACTTCATTCTCGAGTGGAGTAGAGAGACAGATTGCAAACATGCACACTCTCTTCAACATAGTAAATGCATTCTTATTCATCGGAATTGTACCTGCATTTTCAAAACTAATCGAGAAGATTGTACCCGGTGAAGAATTAATTGTTGAAAATGGACCTAAATATCTTGCAAAAAACCTAATTAACACACCATCCATTGCAATTGATGCTTCAAGAAAAGAAATCAAAAGAGCAATGGTTATCTCTCAAGAGATGATCGAAAGCGCAATGAAGGCATTTCACAACGGGAACAGAAAAGAAATTGAAAAAGTTCACGCTAGAGAAGACATTGTTGACAACCTTCGAGATGCAATCACAAATTATCTTGTCAAAATCACTGAAAAAGAGCTAAGTGTTACTGAAGCAAAAATGGTCCCATCTCTACTCCATACAATAAATGATATCGAAAGAATAGGAGATCACGCAGAAAACCTTGCAGACCTAGCAGAAAGAAAAATTGATGACGGACTGAAATTCTCAAATGATGCTATGGAAGAAATAGATAGAATGCACGTAATAGTTAAAGACATGAGTTACAACATTATAAAATCACTTGACGGGCTCGACAAGAAACCAACAGACACAGTTTTAAGAAAAGAAAAAGAGCTTAATCAAAATTTCATCAAATTTCGAGAAACTAACGTTGCAAGAATCAGCAAAAAAAGATGCAATTCACTTTCAGGAGTACTCTTTGTAGATTTGCTAGCAAATTTCGAAAAAATCGGAGACCATATAACGAATATTGCACAAGCAATAAGAGGAAAGCTCCAGTGGGATGAAGATGATATCTATTGAAAAAAAACTTCTTAGAGAAGAGACATTAAAAAAGAGAAACTCTCAAAGTCAGTATTCCATTCAAAACAAATCAAAAAAGATTCTAGATAGAGCAACACCCATTTTAAAAGATGCCAAATCCATATTTACATATATTTCAATGAATAGAGAAGTAGACACACTAAATCTTATTGAAAAATACATCAAACAAAAAACAATTATTGTACCATACGTCAAAAATAGACTAATCTATGTATCAGAATTAAAAGATATAAACGACCTTAAAGTTGGGAAATACGGAATATTAGAGCCATCACAAATCATTCAACCAAAAACGTATGAGATAGACGTATCACTAGTCCCAGGTGTGGCATTCGATCAAAAAGGAAACCGAGTTGGTTTTGGGAAGGGATACTATGACCGTATTTTAAAAAAAATAAAAGGCATCAAAATAGGACTTTGCTTTGACTTTCAAATAAAAGAAAAGCTACCATACAGTTCACACGATGTAAGAATGGACACAATCATCACAGAAAAAAGAAAAATTATCATAAATTGTAATACATAACAATAAAATATTTAAAGAATGAAAATCGTATTTTCTTGTAATAGCCTGAGTTCTATTACAACACATGATTTTGGGGGTATAAAACATGAATCTTATGAACGATATTAACACTTCTGATCCAGAAATAGCTAAAGCAATTAAAGACGAATTGAACAGAGAAGAAGAAGGAGTAGAACTTATTCCTTCTGAGAATAACGTCAGCAAAGCAGTTTTGCAGGCTATGGGCTCTGTATTTACAAACAAATATTCTGAAGGATATTCTCACAAAAGATACTATGGCGGGCAAGAATTCGTTGACATCATGGAAGATATCGCAATTGACCGTGCAAAAAAGCTGTTCGGTGCCGAGCACGTAAATGTACAACCATATTCTGGAAGTCCAGCAAATCAAGCTGTATTTTTCGCACTTCTTAATCTTGGCGATCCATTCATGGGATTTGACCTTGGATGCGGAGGACATCTTACACACGGCAGTCCAGTTTCATTCTCAGGTAATTTCTATAAATCTCATTCATACAATGTGGATAAAGAAACAGAAATGCTTGATATGGACCAAATCAAAAAGCAAGCATTAGAAGTAAATCCAAAAATGATGATCTCTGGATTCTCAGCATATCCTAGAAAATTTGATTTCAAAGGATTCCAAGAAGTATGTGACGAAGTAGAAGCTTATCACTTTTCGGATATTGCACATATTGCTGGCCTTGTTGCAGGAGGAGCACATGAGTCCCCAGTTCCATTCGCAGATGTTGTAACAACAACCACACATAAAACACTAAGAGGTCCAAGAGGAGCTATGATTATGTGTAAAGAAGAAGATAGATATCATGACAAATATCATCCTGAATCTAAAAAAAATCTTGCACAGATGATTGACTTTAGAGTATTTCCTGGATTACAAGGAGGTCCACACGACCATGTTAATGCCGCTAAAGCTGTAGCATTCAAAGAAGCTCTTCAACCAGACTTCAAAGAATATGCTAATCAAATAGTTAAGAACTCAAAAGCAATGGCTGACGAATTAATGGCTCAAGGAATAAAGCTTGTTACAAACGGTACAGACAACCATCTAATCTTAATTGACTTAAGACCATCTGGGTACCAAGGCAAAGGCAAAGAAGTACAAAATGCTCTTGATGAAGCAGCAATCACAGTAAACAAAAATTCAATCCCTTATGAACCTGCTTCACCATTCAATCCTTCTGGAATCAGACTAGGGACTCCTGCGGTAACAACCAGAGGAATGAAAGAATCAGATATGAAAGTTATCGGTGGCGCAATTGCAAAAATTATCAACAACAAACTAGATAAAGACACAATATCAAAATGTAAAGCAGAAATAACTGACCTTACAAAAGAATGTCCTCTTTATCCTGGTATGGACATCTTAAAATAAAATGACTGCAAAAATAATTGACGGCAAAGAGATTGCAAAAAAGATAAGAGAAGAAATCAAGAAAGAAGTAGATAAACTTGGGAAGACTCCAGGACTTGCTGTTGTTCTTGTCGGAGAAAATCCTGCATCTCAAGTCTATGTCAACATGAAAGAAAAAGACAGTAAAGAAGTTGGTTTTTACTCTGAAAAACACGTTCTCAAATCCGATACCGAATTTGGCGAACTCATTGCTCTTGTAAACCAACTTAACAACGATCCAAAAATACATGGAATGCTTGTTCAACTTCCACTTCCAGATTCTTTAGAAGACCAATTAGTAATTGATGCAATCCGTCCTGAAAAAGATTCTGATGGGTTTCACCCAATAAACATGGGCAATCTTATGATCGGACTACCTGGAAGCGTTCCTTGCACTCCAAAAGGAATAATCACACTTATCGAATCTACTGGAGAAAGTATTGAAGGTAAACATGCTGTTGTTGTCGGAAGAAGTAACATTGTTGGCAAACCTATAGCAATGCTACTACTTCAAAAAAATGCAACAGTAACAATCTGTCATTCACGAACTAAAGATCTTGCAAAAATCACAA
>CAZYEG010000060.1:0-7435 GCA_964646365.1 uncultured Methanosarcinales archaeon | reverse complement strand
GTATTTTTTCCAATGAGACTTTCTAATGCTAAATATATATAAATATTATCAATAATACGTAATAATGACTAATTAGTTTAATAAATTCTTTTTCATTTACGACTATTAAGAAGTTAGTAGAGTTCCTAAAATGAAAGATATAGATGTAGAACTAGATGAAAGAGCATTTGACTTGCTTCAAGAAAAGTATGGTAAAGTTCAAAATAATTGGAAGAGTCGGTTCAATGGAGAGTACAAAAACGGTATAGTTGGATGGCAGATTGATGATAAAAAAACAAGAGTAGATTCTGATCAAAAAGGCGAAGCATTAGAAATTGATATTGATCTCCCGACAGATGTAAGAGCGTGCCCAAATAATTGTGGTTTTTGTTTTGTTAATGGTGATCCAAATAGAGAAGTAAAATATTGTTTACAAAATGGTAAAAAAAAACAAAGAACAATTCATTCCGAACATCCAAGATTAAATGAGCTTCGTCCATTCATTAGTATGGACCAAATAAAAAAATATCTTAAAGAGCTTAAAGATAATTTTACCCTTAAAGGAATAAAAGTAGTCGGAGGGGGAGAGAATTTAGTTTATCCATCATTTCCAAATATTGATGTTGTTGATTTTATTGATTTTGTGCATGAAGAATTAAAAGTGCCTATTATAATATTTACTGCAGGCAATGAACTTCTTGAGAATCATCCTCGATTTAATGGAAATATGGATGCTGCAATAGATTTTTTTGCAGAAAGAAATGTTTCATTAATTTTAAAATGGCAAGCAGTAGATCCAAAGATTGAAAGAAGAATAGTGGCACCACCAATTGGCTGGCCAGAAAAAAACAGAGATATTTATTTAAGAAAATTAATCAATGATGACAGGTTTACAGGAGTTACACCAACTCGTTTTGGCATTGAAAATGTTCTAGCAGTTAATGACATTCCTATGCTTCTTGCTGCGCACAAGTATTTTACTATGAAGAACTGTTATTACGATGGAGACCCAATGATGCCTCAGGGGCTAGCAATAAAGGTAAATCATGAAAGAATTCAAACACTTAATCGTGCAGAATTAATCCAATTAATGGTTGGTGTATATGTAATTAATGAAGAACTTGGCATTCCTTTTCAAGGTGTTTCTCCATTTATTGGCAAACTACCGTGTCATCAATTAGGAGGAGGGATATATATTAACGCCCATGGTGATGTGCTTCCATGCTGTGGATCAAATGATGCACCTTTAGGAAATGTTATGGATACATCAGTTAGTGAACTCATAACAAGAAATCCTTTTAGATCTGTCAAAAGCAATCAAGAAAACCTTGATTTCATCAGATATGATCCAAAAACCGCTTTTCACGACTGTCCATATAGGAAAAGAGTTGGATTAATCGATAATCAATTCATAGAAGAAGTAGAAGGCATATTAGCAAACAGATATGGAATAGTAAAATCTTCATAAAGTAACAACAATCATATTCTTAATAATTTCAGGAATTTTTTTTCTACCGTTTTTTTTAAGTTTAATAATTCCTACAGCTTCTAAATCTCTTATATCACGATTAATTGCTTGCTTTTTTCTTTTTGTTCCTTTTGCAATTGCACCAAGGGAATCAGGATGATACTTTTTAAGGTAACTTAATAAAGCAATTTTTTTCTTAGACAATAGACTAGAATACGATTCTGCACTCATCACAATGGTATGGTCTGGCACACTATCTGGATTCTCAAATATTCTATCAAGTATTTCATCACTTTTTTTAATTAATTCTTGTTTTTGTTTTTGTGAAATTTCTTTCATTTTTATCACATCTTGAATTAATAAAATATGTTTTGTATTTGTAGTAGTTTTGTAATATTCTATTTTTGTACTTATTAATAAGATATTTTATTTCTTCATTCTCTTTAAGTGGTATTGGAATTTTTGTTCTCCAAAATCTCTGCTCATGTAAAAATCCATGATAATTATCTACTCTGTATATTTGGTACCATTTGTCTTTTATCAATGATCTATAATTTAATGAAAACTTATTTACATTCCTTTCTTCTATAAACAAAGTTATGTCCAGCAAATCCTCTGAAGCAATTTGTATTATATGTTTTTTTGTCTTCACTTTTCATAGTAAACATTATAAGTTTACCTTATTATTTAAAATTTTCTATAAATATTACATTATTATATTCTTAATATGAGTTGCTTAACAAATTTCGAAGAATATTTGAGTAAAACCGGAAATAATTTACACAAATCCAAAAACTTTATATATTATTTTCAATAGTGTAAATATATGCCAAGAGGAAGACCTGTCAAGAGCCAAATAAGACAAAATGTAGTCGAAATTCTGTATTTCATGAAAAAAGGGTACGGATATGAGATATATAAGGTCTATAAAGAGCTCTTCCCTGCTTGTACACAAAAGTCTATTTATTATCATCTTGCAAAAGGAGTTACTACAAAAGAATTCCAGGTCGCAGAGATAAAAAAAGAGACTGGTAATTTCTCATGGGGAACAACAGTAGAAAAAATATACTACGAACTTGCAGAAAATGCAGCACCATTAATGTCACAAAGAGTTAAGAAATATTTTGACGCTAAGAAATAATGGTAACATTTCTCATTACAATTTCTTCATATCTATTTGAACAACTAACATGAAAAGTATTATTGCCTGGTTCTAAATCAATTACTTTGATAAAAGAGGTATCATTAAGTATGTTAAATCCAAAAGATGTATAATCAGTATTATACCTACAAGAAACATCTTCTTTTGTGATATTTACATTTAGATTAACAGTAAAGTTAATTCTATCATTACTCACTTGCCCAAAAGGGCTAACAGAGTAATCCATACCAGTACCATTAAACAAATCTAATCTATAACTTGCAGCATTTACATTTCGATCTGCGATTGCTGTTGCATTTTCATCACGACACTGGACATAGTATACTGTACTGTTACCAAAGTCGCTATCTAAATTAGTTTTACATGAAGCATATATTTGCCAATAATCATGAGGGATTGTTATGTCTCTTGTACATGTTGTATATCCGTTCGCATAAACACATCCCATGTGTTCAGGAAGCATATCGATTTCCACTCTTGTTTCACCAAATCTACATTCAGCATTTCCATACATCCTAAGCCTCAGCGTAATGTAGCTGTTATTAACATTGATATCCGTTCCATCACCACGAAGTGTATCAGTTCTAAGTATTGTTATTTGGCTTCCATCAAACTCTATTAAATCTCTGCTTGCTGGATCCGAGACGTAGTTCACAGTATCATAAATAAATTTCATTGAATAGTTATCAGTAAAGAATAAATCATCAGGCTTCTCTCCTTGTTTAACATTTATTGTTTTATCACATTGATAGATTCCTTTAGAAATATCATCTGATATCTCACATCTACTAAATTTTTGAGTAATTTGTTCAAAGTCTTCATTTGGATCATTTGTTATTCTGCATTCTTGTTTATCATTGAAATAAAGTGTAAGGTCTACAATTGTCTCATTTACCAAAAACTGTACATCATATTCATCTAATATATTTCCTACAACACCAAATTCATTAGGAGGAGTTAAGTTGTAAAAGAATGACTCTGGTCCTCCAATTATATCAAAAGCATTTGTTTCAAAGAAATTAATTTTTAACTCTTCAATTATATCAGGTTGATCTCTGCATCTAATAAATATTTTATTTTGACCAGTTACGTTTACGACTCCATTACATTCATAAGACCCATATTCTACAGGTGAGATATCATAATCACGTATTGTACAATCAAGAGGATATTCCATTAAATTATAAGGTACATTACTAAATGAATATGAACATTCACTAGGCTCACTGACGTATACTTCTAAATCAATCTGTTCTCCATAAATAAATGTCATATTATCAGGCTTTGTACGTAGTATTATTGGTGGTTCATTGTCTGCACCTTGAGCAATATTAAATCTGATGAATTTTTCATCAAGATTTGAATTCCCAGCTTTATCTTGACACATCACAAACATGTAATAACCATTATTGTTTATTTGTTGTAATATTGTATTTATTGTATCATCAATAAAAGGCATAATGTCCTCATAGATTGTTTTCCATTCTGCAACTTTCACTAAAGAACTTTCTATTTGTGAACGAAGATCTCTCCCTGTTATTTGTTGATAAAGAGAAAAATGTCTTCCAAATCTCCTTTCTAAATCATTTGCAATCAATTCTGGAACTTTAAACCAAGTGTATAAATCAGATATTGATGTCAAATTAAGCAGATCCATAAGCTTACCAGGGACTGACACTCTAGGTGGAACCCTTATTTTAATGGTATGACTAGTATTATATTCCATATCTCCAAACCATAAAGCAGGCAAGTAGTCATTTGGAAGATCTGCCATTAAAGCTGGCATGAAATCAAATTTACATTGCGTCGGTTCATCACTAATCAATTTTAATTTAAGAAGTGTATATGGTTTAACATCAGGTATTATACTATATCCTTCGTAGTTGTTTAGATGAAGTACAAGATTATCTTGAACTATTTGGTAATCAACCATTGTTGAGTTGTCCAAGTAAAAACTCGGTGCTATATTGTCTCTGCTTTCCGCTGAACATGTGTTATTATCTTCCTCAAAAATACACCCTTTCCCAAGACTTTTACATCGATATAATGTGCAAGGTTTAAACGGATCTTCTGCACACCTACTGCAATCATCATAGTTTTTAGGTGGATTATATACACTACAATAAGCAATGTTTGTAAATGTGAAGTCAGGTCTTTCGCAAAACGGACAAAGAAAGTCAGATGGGTTTAAGCTTGACACTTCAGCAATTGAACTTGACACTGCAGCATAAATCCTTGGTATTAGATTAGTAGGTTTATCAAACTCTTTGGTTTGTACACTCTCCAGATCTATTTCAATTCTTTTTGAGAGATTTCTAAAGTTCCTATTAAGTCCATTACTATTATACATATATTCTGGGTCAGGACTTATACGAACATCAGAAGAATAAAAACCATTTGTAGATCTTTCATCTAAGATATTTCTATAGTTACCACAATCACCAAGCTTGGTACAGAGCAACGCATTCTCATTTACCCAATTAGTTGGACTTTCACTAAAAAACATAAATTCTTTTTCAGAAAAACCTTCTGCACAAACATCTGCACCATTTCCAGACCAAAATTTAAATCCAGGAGAGACAAGAGGATGACATTTTTTCTCCATATCAGGAAATTCATCACCTGACCAAAAGCAGTCTCTAATAGTATCTTCTTGACAACAATTTTTGTCTTCACAATCAGTACAATCAAACCACCTATTTACTCTGCATACCGCGTGAGTCATGTTTGTTGTTTTATACTGTGTACACAATTCTTCTCTATAATCCCTACATTCTTCATAATATTCTACTCCGTCTATGCATAGATGTTTATAGTGTCGTGCACCAACATAATCCATTCCTCTATTTGTTATACTGTCATATACGCACCAGCTTTCACCATGTTGTCTTGATGGTCCGGTATAATCTAAGTCGTCCGTATTCCATGTTGCACTGCATTCTGTGCATTCGCCGCTTGGGCAAGTTTTGTCATCAAACACGCTATTGTCAGACTCAATCACTTCACACGAACATGGTTTCCCTAAATAACTTCCCCCAAAGTCTTCACACATACTACTTTCTGCATTTGCAAAACAATATGAACCAGATTCTCTTGCTATATGACAACAGCCCAGATTTTGTCTATACTGTGAAGCTGCAGTTGTAAATCCTATTTGTGATACAGTATCTTCTCCTTGTATGGCAAAGTTAAACTCAAATTCTTCATAAGGATTAATTATAGAATACACTATATTCGGATAAGGTTTGTGTTTCTCTATTATGATTTTTTTACCGAATTCATTCAGATGTTTGTATATGAATTTATCTTGATCAAATTTACCTTCTAGAATTTCAGTGTTTATAATATCATTTGCAAGAAGCGCGAATCTCCCAAGTGGAATAGCGAGTGAGGTAGAAAACTGATCTTCCCTCTGAATATCATTAGATTTTTTCAAACTAATTGGATAATTCAACGTTATAAAAATTTCATCGGGTCCAATATCAATATATAATTCCATTGTTTCCTTTAAAACATCATACCCTTGTTCTTCAAAAACACTTAAATTGATACACTGTGTCAAATTTTCCATTATGCTTGTTTTTAGTTCATAAGATATTTCTTCCAGCGTAAGCATCGAATTTAGACATCCAATATAGCCTGCCTGAGAACAGAGTTTTCTATTAAAAGTGTTTATCCTGTTATTATCCTTGATGTACGAATGGCTAATAAACTCATTATTATTCATATCAAATGTTCCGCCATTTTTACCGATATTGATAACTTTATCATAACTTACAAGATCTATACAGTTCTCAACATATGATTTTAGCGTTATTTTCTCATTGAAATCGTATATATCATCTAGGTCATTATCTGTACCGGTGTCATAGATTTTACTAACGAGAGTAAACGTTAGAAATATTGCTAGAGTCAAGACTAAACCCATAATTATAAAAACTGTCACCTGACTTTTTTTCATTAAGGACAATACCTATTTTGAGACTTATAAAATCTTCGATTTATACCCATAAATAAGGCAAAATTATTTAAATGTGCAAATCTGAAGCAAACTAGGTGATAAATAATGAAAAAGGTATTAATCTCATTCATAATAATATTGATTTACGTTTTATCCATATTCTTTATGACAACGGGTCTAACAGGTTGCACAGAAGGTGGTCAGTGTAATATGACCAGTTGTAACGCAACTTCATGCAATGGTTGTGGGAACGTGAGCAGTTCAACATCTACTTCACCAACGGTGCAGGAAGATGACTGGGAAACTTAGTGATTTTCTTTTTCTTTTTCGTTTTCCTCTTCTTATAGCACACTTAGCGCTTTTATTTGTAGGATACTATATAGGGAGAGGACCAAACACATTATCTTCTACCAAGCTCATAATGGTATTTTCTTATTTTCTTGCTCTTATTGCAGTAAACATTATTAACGAATTATTTGATACCAAATCAGATAGTTTGAACAAAACTAAAGACTTTATTTTACATACAGGCAAAATCAAGAAAAGAAATATAATCATATTACTTTGTTTGATCATATTCTCATCATTATTAATATCATTTTTAACATCATTTCAACTATTTGTTTTATGCATAATTGCACTGATTTTATCTTTCTTATACACAAATCCATTTCTTAGCTTTAAGTCCATTCCCCCATTAGACATAATAATAAATATATCGGGGTGTGCTCTCTTATGTATAACTGTAGGCTACCATATTGCAGGAGGAGACATTCTAAAAATCATTCCTTTATCTTTACCATACCTTTTTCTTATAGGAGGACTCTATCTTGCAACAACAGTACCACATATACCTAGTGACAGA
>CAZYEG010000059.1:0-7534 GCA_964646365.1 uncultured Methanosarcinales archaeon | reverse complement strand
AAGCAGGACTTTCACAACACGCTAACACTAACATTACAATGCAAACTCGAACGGCAACAAGTTACAACACAAGTGATACCGGACTAGTTGGGCTTTGGGGATTTAATGAAAACGCTAATGACGGATTAGGAATTAATAATGGAACTGTAACTGGTGCAACTTTAGGAAATGAATTCGGAATTGTCGGACAAGGTTATTATTTTGATGGTACTGATGATTATTTTAATGTTTCAACTTCTGGATTAGAGATTAATTCAATTTCTTATTGGATTCGTTCTAATTCAACAAGTGAAATTGATCAATTTGTTATGAATTTTGAAAGTCCTAATTCTGCAGGATATATATCAAACAATTATCTTGTTTCTGGTCCTGAAGCAAATTACTATATCAATGGAAAGGCAAAGTCCTTCACTATGGGTTCAAACCTAATGGACGATGGGGGAATGGAATCAGGTATTGCCTCTTGGAGTTATAATGATGGTAGTGTTAGCGGATGGAGTGAAAACACAGTTGTTCATAATGGAAGCAAAAGTTTTGCTATAAATGATAATTCCATCAGTAATGTTAATACAAGACAAATTAGCAGAGGAACTACGGGTGGTGTATTGTATAAAGCAACTTCATGGGTTAGACCAAAAAGAAATGCTGAAGATGGAGATAATATGAGGATTGTCGTATGGACTTCTGGATGGGGCACTGAAGGAACTTCCCCAACATTCTTTTCTTCTGATACAAGCTGGTATCAAAGAACTCATTATTTTATAGCTAATGGAACTAATAGTGTGGCAGGAATAATATCAACAGGAATAACTAATCAGTATACTTACGTAGATGATTATTCTTTAAAATCGGTTAGTGATAATACCCTTCCAACTGGAGAATGGACACACGTAGTAATATTACTAAACCATTCTATAAATGCTTCAAGTATTGATATTGGAAAATATGGTTCTAATTATTTCAAAGGTTCAATAGACGAAGTCCGTATCTACAACCGTTCATTATCCGCAGCAGAAATCCAATCCCTTTACAATCTTGGTTCTGCCCATATCGAATGGAATGACTGGCAAGACGAAGGTATAATCACATCTGGCTCACCAGACTTCTCTGCGGGATACGGAAAATTTGTTCAATTCGATTACAATCTCCAGACAAGCAACACAGACGTTTCACCATATGTATTCGGATTTGAAACTGCTGATGCGGCGGACGCTGACTTAACACCGCCTGTAATAACAATCAGTTCACCTTCTACATCTAGTAATACTGCACAGGTTGACTTCAACATATCTTCAGACGACACTCTATCATTCTGTAAACTATCATGGGACGACTGGATTACAAACCTCACAATGGATATCTCTGGAACAATTGCAAACTTCACAAATGCTTCAATGGACGAAGGAGAATATAATATCACATTCTGGTGTAACAATAGTGTTTTACCTGGAGGATTTATCAACGATACTGCCTCAACCAGCTTATCAATTGATCTTACAACACCAGCCATAACTATTAACTCTCCTACAACATTCTGGTACAATACTCAGTCAATATTATTCAACGTCTCATCAAGTGAGAATTTAGAATCATGTATTTTTTCTATAAACAATTGGCTAACAAACTACACCATGACTCCAAACGGAACTTTTGCAAACTTCACAAATTCCTCAATGAATGACGGAACTTATACTGCACAGTTTTATTGTAATGATTCAGCAAACAACGTAAATAACACAGAAAATATCACGTTCTACATTGATTATGTTGTAGCAAATGGTGGTAGTAATAAAACTGCAAACAATCTTACTTTCTATAATAGGACTGAGAGTTCAGAATTCGGCTACAGATTAAATACTCCAATTCTCTTTATGGACTTCAACAAATTCCAAGGAAACTATATTCAAGACAAATCTTTATTCAATAACTTCGGTGCTAACTATGGAGCAACATGGAATAGTAGTTGTAATGCATTTGTTGATGGATGTTTTGAGTTTGATGGTACTGATGATTATGTTAATATAGGAGATAGTGATAGTTTGAGTTTTGGAGATGGTACTACGGACAATATGTTTAGTGTAAGTGCATGGGTCAAAATGGATGATGCAACATTGTTTCAGATTCTCAATAAAGGAGAGAACGGAGTGGGTGGAGTGGGTGAGGAGTATTGGTATGGTGCGTCTGGAGCAGATAATCTATACTTGAGAATATATGACCAGAATATTAATAATTATGTAAGTAGTTATGTTACGACAGCTATTACAGGATACGAGGGTAGTTATATACATTTAGCAGTGACTTATGATGGTTCGGGTTCTTCTGGTATAGTTCACTATATTAATAGCGTAGCAGTTGATATGACAACAGATTCAGTAGGGGCATATACTTCAATGCATAATACCAATGCTGACCTACATTTAGGACAACGAATCTCTCATAGTTCTCAATATTCGGATGGTCAAATTGATAGTCTCCAAATATTCGACAGAGCTTTATCTGCAACAGAAATTCAAGAATTATATAATGGTTCAATAAATAATTCAAACTATATTGGCAAATACGCAAGAGATGGTGACTTCACATCTTTCGTTTACTACAATGAAACTTCATCATATTGGAATGTTACTGCTTCGTTAGCTGATAGTGATTACAGAGATACATTAACTTGGATTAATACGACCGGACTTATTTCTTATTGGAGAATGGATGGGGATGTTACTGATTCTTTTGGAAGTAATGATGGAACTTGTATAGAATGTCCAAACGCAACAATTGGAATAATTGATAGGTCTATGCTTTTTGCAGGTTGGAATGAAAAAGAAATGATCAAAGTAGATGATGCAGATTCTCTTTCACCATTAAACGGTTTTTCTTATTCAGTTTGGGTCAAAACTGAAGCCGAAGACGACACAAGAACAATTCTTGCTAAGTGGTCAGATAATAATGTAGAAAAAGAGTATCTATTCTATTATCATACTATTGATAGCGGAGTAGTTGCCTTCCAACTTTATGATAATGAAAATGATTATATCGGAAGAAGTGCTCCTGAACCTTTTGGTGATGATTGGCATCATATTGTTGTAACGTGGAATGGAACAGGAACAGCTGAATCAATAAGTATTTACATAGATGGCGTTAAATCTGATGACACAGATATTAATTCTGGAACATTTGGAACATACACGAATAAAGCATTAAATTTGCACATCGGTTCTTTATTTAGACTTCAACCATTTAGTTACGACTGGAGTGGTAATATTGATGAGGTCATGTTATTTAACAGAACACTCTCCTCCACAGAAATCTCAGAAATCTATGATGAACAAAAAAAATACTATGGTGTTGATCTGTTTGTAAAACACTTACAATTAGATGGTACTAATGATTATGTAACTGTTGGCAATTCAACTATGGTGGATGGATGGGGTGCTATAACATATTCCACTTGGTTTAAAATGGATGTGTGGAATGATTATGGTGCAATAATTGCCGCTAGGGGTAGTAGTCTTAATGGTGTTTCTCCAAGTTATGCTGCAAGTCAAAAAATTACAGGATATATTGCAGCTGATTCTTTATGTACTGTTTCTAGTAGTGCGACATTTGAAGTTGGGACGTGGTATCATGTAGTTCTCATTGGCGAAGCTGGTTCTAAAGCCAGGCTTTTTATTAATGGGGTTGAAGATAGTGCAACACAGGGCGATACAATTACTGGAACAATTTCACAAGATGATGTTTTCAAAATAGGTTACGATGATTTTTCTTCTGCAAGACAATTTGAAGGAGAACTTGATGAAATTATGATTTTTAATAATGCATTATCCGATAATGAAATTTTAGAATTATATAATCTAAAATTCAATACAAAAGATTATACTCATAACAATCTAGTTTCAAAATGGGAATTTGAAAATAATTATAATGATTCAATAGGTAGTAATGAAGGTACACCTACTGGCGACCCTCTATTCATAAATGATATTGTTTCTTATTGGCCTCTCGACGGTTCCTTTGATGATTTAATTGGTGGTAATGATGGAACTGCTTCCGGTGATATCAAAAATGTTACCGGAATATCTTCTGGAGGAATAAGTTTCGATGGAGTTGATGATAAAGTAACCATATCAGATGCTAATGATTTAAGTTCTACTTCTATATCTGTTGGAGCATGGATTAAGAAAGATGACTTGTCTGGATTAGAATCTTTTATCTCAAAAGCAAGTGGGGCAGGTAGTGGAGAATATTATTTTATTTTCGGTGATGGTGATTTGTTTTTTAGAGTTGTCGATGATTCAACAGGAGGATATAAAGGAAAATATTTTACATACCCAGATACTAATTGGCATCATATTATTGCTACATTTAATGGAACAAATATATCAATGTATTTAGATGGAGTTTCGCAGTCTTTGGCAGATTCTTCCTCAGGAAGTTTTACTGCAATGGAAAATACTGCTCAAGATGTAACATTAAGCTATAGGGGTGCAAGTTATCCTTATGACGGTCAAATCGACGAAGTCCTTATCTACAACCGTCCACTAGACGCTTCAGAAGTTCAAGCACTTTACAAAGCAGGACTCACTCAGCATGCAAACGCAAACGTATCTTTACAAACTCGAACTGCATCTTCTTACAATACAAGTGATGAAGAATTGATTAGTTTCTACACTGGTAATGGGGATTTTAATGATAGCATGGGGCTATATAATGTTTCAGGGATTTCATGTTCAAACACAGATTGGGGGATTATTGAAGAAGGTTGTAGTTTTTCATCCTCGAGCTCAAATGGAGCAAGCAACTTACCTCAAGAACAAGCAAAGACACTGTCTCTTTGGGTTAAACCACTAGATACCTCTTCATCAGTAGCCGTATTCTCAGGATCAACAGGAAGTATTGGATTCACAATTTATAATACACAACTTTCAATAGGAGACGGAGATTCATATCATAATTATATATTTACTTCTGGCTTAGAACAAGATAAATGGCAACACGTATCATACATAATTGATACAGACAATGATTTATTCCAGTATTATCTAAATGGAGTTCTTTATCATAATGAATCTATAATTTCAAACTCTGATTTAACAGATAGATATCTTACCCATGGGAGATCGAGTTCAAACTTTAAAAGCCGAAGAGATGAAATTAGAATATACAATCGTTCTCTATCAGCAACCGAAATTCAATCTCTTTACGAATTAGGTTCTGCGCACATTTTATGGAACGACTGGACTAATAAAGAAATACTCGTTGATAACACAACTACTCTCCCAACATCTGGCGGAAATTTCTTGCAAGCCAGATACAACTACCAAACATCTAACACCGACGTCTCACCATACCTTTTCAACTCAAGAATCGTAAATGATGTTGAATATATCGAAGGGCTTTGTGATACTGGAAGTCTTAGAACAACATGTTTGGTAAATCATACTTACACTTACACTGACGGGCAAATAATAGCAGGAAATAACCTTATCATCGGAAGCAACGGTTCCATTCAAAATACAAACGAAAGAGAAACATTGATACTTCAATTCAATAATGTTACAATATGGGGACAAATCCAAGGAGGAAATATATCTATCACCTCAAATTATCTAACCCTAAAAAGCAGTTCTTCAGTAATAACAAGTTACCTCGGATATAGTTCAAATTCCGGACCAGGTGACGGTAATACTGCAAATGAATTATGTGGTGCAGGTGCAGGTCATGGAAATACCGGTGGAAGATCAAACGGATGTAGTTCATGCGGCGGAATATATTACGGATCTAGTCTTAATCCAGAAACTTTTGGATCAGGAGGAAGTACAGATAACATTAAAGGCGCCCCAGGCGGAGCTGGCGGTGGAATAATTACTCTATCTATCGAAAACTCTTTCATAAACAATGGTACACTTGTTGCAGATGGTGCAGAAAGCGGAGCAAACTCTGACGCACGTGGTGGTGGAGGTTCCGGTGGATCAATTTTCATTACAACAGATTCTCTCTCTGGAAATGGAAACATCTACTCCCGTGGAGGAACAGGTCTTAAACAAAATTGTCCTGCTGGTGCAGGTGCTGGTGGAAGAATTGCTGTTTATTATAATACTTCAACATTAAGCGGTACAGTCTCTGCTGCTGGAGGAAAATCCACATATTCAACAACATACGATGGTTACAATGGTACAGTAATGGTTTATGACGATGATGACCAACATGTAACACTAAGTCAAGGATTTAGATTCCAAGGATCTGATGGAGATGCAAAAGAAGAAAACAATAGAACCTTCTTTAACACTGACACGCCAACAGAATGGACATTTACTAATTTAACTTTAAGTAACGGTGCAACACTTTATTTTGATGAAATTGATACAATTATCAATATAACAGGAATACTAAATAATGCAACTGGAGACACACAAACAATTGATGATGTAGATATTTCTGGATCAACTAACCTAACATTATACTTCAATAACAATATTAATTCATTAACACTATCCAGTACCAGTTGGCAAACAACAGAAACATTTGGGATATTCTCATTCCCTAGTATAACTGGACATCTTTATCTAACAAACAATTCTGTTCTAAAAACAAACTTGAATATTTCCCTTGGAAACTTGACAATAGATAGCGGTTCAACACTAAAAGCAGACTACTTAGGATATCCTTCAACATCTGGACCTGGACAAGGTGGAGATGGTAGTCTAAATGCAGGCGGTGCAGGTTACGGTGGTGTAGGTGGAGCTGGAAGATATGGTGGCAGTGGCGGACCAACTTACGGCAACAGTCAAACACCTACTTATTATGGTTCTGGAGGAGGAAGAGATTACACAAAAGGAGCTGCTGGTGGAGCTGGTGGAGGTAGAATTATTATTACAATAACTGACAACTTCATAGTCAATGGTACAGTATCAACAACTGGATCTATAGGTAGTGCTTCTGGCGGTGACGGTGTCGGCGGTGGTGGATCTGGCGGATCTATTTTCATAGTTACAAATACAATTGGCGGATCTGGTACTATTTCAGCAATAGGTGGAAATGGAAGAGATGGCGGTAACCCAGAAAGTGGTGCAGGCGGTGGCGGAAGAGTTGCAGTATACAGTGAAACTAACACTTACACAGGAAGTCTACTTGCCACTGGTGGAACAAAAACAGCAAATGGTAATGCTGGGCAAAATGGAACAATAACAACTCTATCATGTCCATCATACACGACAAACGAGTACACACATTGTTTACTTAACTCAACTTACAATCCAAGTAACGGCGAAACTATATCTACTGATAGCAACTTGATTATTGGAAGTAACGGTAGTATAGAAAATACTGCTTTTGCTAGCAATATAGGAGCAACTGTAATAATAAACGTCTCTGGAAATTTAACAATAAGAAACGGCGGACAAATTTTAGCAGGAAGAAAATATGTAGATGCTGAAAATATTGATGTCAAAAGTGGGGGCACCATTACAACTGCAACCTACGGGTACACTACAAGCAACAAGGGGCCTGGTGCTCAATCTAACAGAGGAGCAACTCATGG
>CAZYEG010000058.1:0-7563 GCA_964646365.1 uncultured Methanosarcinales archaeon | reverse complement strand
ATTAAAAAGTCTAATTACGGCGGTAGTATTTGATGTTACATTAAGTCCTTCATCATTTCCATCTTGCCAGGTTTCACTTAACTTTTGTTTAGGTGAAGAAAAGTTGCTTACAGTTCCACTAGCATAAGGATTATCACCATTAAGATATTCATTTGTAACATCTGAATCAACGCATGTAATATCTATATGACACTCAGTATTTTCCCATTTAAGAGTTGGATAATCTACACCATCACAACGACTTTGCCATATTGTATCAAAATTCCAATTTGTATAAGTATTGTAGTCTTTCATCTCGGATGTTGTTTTTCCTTCGCCACCGGTTCCTGCATTAGTTGTAACTCCAGAGAGATCTATATCCCAATATGTAGAAGTTTGTCCTCCACGAGTTGGACACGCTGAACCGATTATTCCACCTGGACTACCTCCATTAATACTAGCTGCTGCATATGAATAACGTACATAACCAAAACATGTCCATCCAATTAGTCCACCTGATATGGACTGACCATAAACGCTTCCTTGTGCATAAGAATTTTGTATTGTTGGGGTCATTGGATGTGGCATATATCCTCCAGCCATATTTCCAACAACACCACCTGCTGTATGTTTACCGTAAACAGAACCATCAAATCCTGATGAGTATATGCCGCAATCTCTACAATTACCAACAATACCCCCTGCTGTATTTCCTTCTACTGATCCCTTAATAGATATATTATATATTTTTGTGCCATGATATGCAGTGCCTACAAGACCACCTGATAATGTGCCGGATTTAATATTTGCATTGATTAATTTTACATTTTTTATTTTTGTAGATGGACCATAGGAAACAGCAAACATTCCGATTTCATATTCTGTCCTATTAATGTATAAATTTGTTATATTATATCCATTTCCATCAAATGTTCCGCTAAAAGCATTTGGTAATACACCTGTGCATCTTCCAGAGCTTCCATAAGGTTGACAATATTTGTCAGACCTATTTCCAATCGGTTTAAAACCTTTGCCATCATTCCAATTAACTGTATCAGAACAATCTATATTTTTTATTAACTTATAATCCGCTGTGAGATTATTCTGAATATTTTGTAACATCTGACAATCTGTAATTCTAAATGGACTTGGAGGTAAGGGATCATCTACAAAAACTTCAATAATCATGTCATTATTATTATAATCTGATTCAGGGTCTTGACACCAAACGGATGCTGTTATATTGTGATAACCTGTTTCTTCGAAAACATGATTTAAAATCTGTGATGATGTTTCTCCAGGCATTAATGGTGTTCTTACTGTCTTTCCAGAACTAATATCCCCACCATAATTAACATAATAGGAGTAAGCTTCACAACCTTTATCCCCTACATTACTAATTCCGATTAGAATGCCTGTACTTTCATTTGAAATAGGTCTTTCTGGATTAGTATCTATATCAACTATTGCTAAATCAGACCGTATTGATTGATCTTCATAAACTGAAAAATCCCAGCTAGCATTATACATTTTAGAGGATGTTAAGAACTCAACAATTACACGATATTCACCCACATCATTAAGTGTAATATTCTGATGATTAAAATATTGAACATCTAATTTAATTGGATTGCCTGGTTCTCCTGTTGCAGGAAGAGAAAGAGTTTCATTAGTTACAACAAATAATTCATCTTCCCATTGATTATAATTTGACTTTTGAATTTTGAGATTCATAATGCCATTAATTATTTTATCACCTAGATTTTCAATCTTTGATTGTGGACGTATTGTAAAATTATCAAATTGACAATTAAAGCAATTAGTTCTTCCTAAATCTCCACGATACATTATCCAATCCAGATTTTCTTCAACATATTCATACCCTAAATTAAAAATTAAAAGGTTAGCATCTTGAGGAACCATGTAATTACTATCATCACCTGTTGGACTTGTAGCAACTATTAAATCTAAAAAACCATCTGAATCATAATCTGATAAAACGGCGTCATTTATGTGAGTAACTTCAAATGGAGTTGGAATTATTATTTCTTTTTCTACTTCACCAAGAATATTATATATTCGAACATAAGAGGATCCTCCTTCCCAAAATCTAGGTCTAGATGTAATTAGAAATTCTGGTTGACCGTCATTATCGAAATCCCCAGTTAATTGTATATCGTCTGTTGCCTCAGTGGAATCGGAATTTTTTAGTTCAAATTCACTGATCAGTTCTCCTTCTGGGTTAACAATATAAATTACTTCTCCATGATAGGTATAAGCAACTATTGAGAAATGTGTTTTTCCCCCATAAGTAAAAGGTGTTATTGATTGGGGAATTCTTTGAAGTATTGTTGTATTTAATATGTTACCATTAATGTCACAAATAAATAACCTTGATTCCACTTCATTCCAATAATTACTATAATTTTCAGGGTATTCTGTTACTGAAAAAATAAATCGTGATTCTCCATCTTCTAAATATCCTACAGGAGTTCTAAATTGATTAACAATTTTACTTTTGTTGTGTGGCATCTCAATGTCTAATGTTTTTTCACCTGTTGCTATATTATACATTAAAATGTTATACTCGGGTATAGTGTCATAGTCATCATAATGTATTTGAGCTTTATTAATAATACCTAAAAAATCATCATCACCATCAGAAATCATAAATTGAGAGGCGTAATCCACCCAACCGTCAAACCGATTTGATACAGATACATTAAAAGTACTAAATGGATAATGCTCAATTATACTTAATAAATTTCCTTCAAAATCAAAAGTTTTGTAAATTGATTTTTTTGATTTAATAAATTCTGATATATTTCCATTTTCCAAATATGTCCAATTCATATATCCACCAGCAAATAATAATTTCCCATTACTAACCATAGTATATGGACCTGAATTTAGACTACTAACTTTGTAACCCATATAATTTGGCCAACCATTTAGAATATTTCCATTTAAATCATTAGATGATAAGAACCTGTAACTATTACCATTTTCTTCTGTGTTGTATGTGCCTGAATAAGTAACAACTGATTTCTCATTTTCATCATCATAAATTGAATATCCATAATGGCCATTGCCACTAATAAAATAAGAGTTCTCAGAACCATATAAATCACCTATAACATCCCCTTTCTCAAACCCGTTCCATTTCTCAATTTTCCATCTAGGACGATACCAACCGCCGCCCAATTCAAGACGATCATCAGATAATAAAAGAATATTATTTTCATCATTAAAGTCAGTAACTGAAAGGTAAAATGGTGCTAAATAATCTAATGTATCAACAAAACCACTATTAAGACTTTTCATAACAATAACATTTTCAAATGTTTTGCTTTTCACAGAAACTCCAGAGGTATGTTTTGCATCTATGTAGAAAGCATACTTCCCGTCTTCGAGTGCATTAACATCTATTGAATAAATATTCCCTGTACTAAGTGTAGAATTTGATTGATAAAGAAGTTGTGATTGATTGTAACCATATCTATCGATATATTTTGAGAAATAAATATCATAAGACTCATAATTATTATTATTTACTTCAACTTGAATATCGGCAGTATTTCCTATTAGGAAACCCTCTCCATCCCCTATCTGAGTAATTCTAAAATTATTATTTTCATAAAATAAATGTTTGTCATATGCGTATCCTTCAGAATCTTCTACTCTCACTCTAAATATTAATAGACCATTTGAATAAATTTCTTTATTGATAATAAAATTTTCATTAAGGGAATCTGTTAAGTTTACATAACTAACAATTTCGTCCCATCGCTCCCAATAGATTTCATCTAAAGTTCTATAACTTAAAGTTACTTTTGATAAATTTCCTGTTGTGTTTATAATTATGTCTAAAGAATCACCTGACTCTACCATTTTAGTATTTATGTTTGGTACTGATTCTATTCTAATGGAACGAAGAACATCTAATATTCCTGTGCCTTGTTCAACAACTGAATAATGTATATCTCTAGCACCTGCTTTTAATATTGTCTTTAACTCTTCTGGTGATAATTCTGGATTTGCTTGCAATAAAAGAGCTGCAGCTCCAGAAACATGAGGTGCGGCCATTGATGTGCCAGAAATTGCAGTGTGTTCATTATCAACACATTCGGAATAAGACCAAGCATCTTCCCATTGTGCTGAACAAATATTCACACCTGGTGCAGCGATATCTGGTTTCATCATATACTGTTGAATATTATTTACATCATCCCAAATAACTGGTCCTCTTGAACTAAAACTTGCTATATTATTACTAGAATCTGCTGCTGCAACAGTTATTGCTTTTCTTGATGTACCTGGTGAACCTATTGTTTGTAAAGCAGAACCACTGTTACCTGCAGAAATAACAGCAATCACGCCGGCACTAACTGCGTTATCAACAGCTAAAGATAAAGTATCATCTGGATCTCCGGGCCCACCCAAACTAATACTGATTACATCTAAATGATCTGAAAAATCACCGTCAGCATTTGGATCGACTGATGCTTCAATAGCATTTAATATATCAATATTAGGACATGAGCCACCTGGTGAACAAACTCTATAAGCATAAATTTCTGCGTCAGGTGCAACCCCTTTTAATGTACCATTACCGGCAGCAATCCCTGCGCAATGTGTTCCATGACCATGTTCATCCATTGGATCAGTATCATTATCATAAAAGTCAAAACCACCAACAACTCTACCAACTAAATCAGTATGATTATAGTCAACGCCCGTATCGATTATACCAATTGTAATTCCTTTTCCAGTAATTGGTTTTCCATTTGAGTCATTCATCCTCCAAACAATATCTGCATTAATTTGAGGTATTGAATCAAACAAATTAATTTTAAAAATTTTATTTGGAGTAATCGATTCTATTCCTGATATTTTTGACAATTCTAATGCTTGTTCCGGTGTTATGTCTAGTGCAAAGCCGTTGAAGGTATTCTTATAATCTGCAAGTACCCCAATTGTATCTGGATCTGATACTGTATTTCCTGTTATTGAAATGAATCCGGATTTACCGAGTTTATTTTTAATTTTGTTTTTGACACTTTCCTTTTCTGAATCTAATTTATTAGAATATGATTCTAATTTTCCTTCAACATCATCACTTTGTGTTGATAATATTTTATATCCATATTTTATTGGATTTAAATTACTCATACTTTCTATTTTTTCTTCATTTTTCTTCGCGGTTTCAATAAGTTCTTTTTCTTTAACAATTAATGCCTCTTCTTCTAATTTGATAATAAATCCATTCCCAATTTCATACTCAGAGGATGAATAAGTTTGTTCATTATTACTTCTTCGGGGATCATGATTAATTCCAGCGATAGGAACAACTTCACTATAACCATTTTGTTGAGCAGATCTTACTTTATCTTGAGAATTATGATAAATTATTGGTTGATCAAACCCAGTGAAAGACGAATCTTCAGGAGGATCGGTAATCTTAATGTGTTCACCGGTAACGTAATTATTTTTTAATGTTGCAATTGAAACAAAAAGATTTGGTTCCGTGTTATTTTGTACAGGACAATCATAAACACCTCCTGTTCCAATCATAACACAATTGTCTACCATGAAATCTTCAAAATTTTCAGCAGCATAATCTAAACCAACAATTAATGATGTAGTATCAACACCTGTCATATAAATAGAGCCTGAAAATGAATCAATTTTAACACCATTCTCGGCTGGCTGGTGATTTTCTGGAAGATATATGATATCTGAAGAATCAGAATATGTAATAAATATGTAATTCCCGTCAGACATTTCGGAGGGAAATACCGTTGACAGACCATATTCATAATTGATTCCAGAAATAACCTTGATAACTTCTCCGGAATCTGTATATCCAGAAAGGTCGGTCATAACAAACTGATAATCTGAGTTCGCTAAAATTCCAAAAGCTTTTCCTGAAATGTCGTCGTCAGTACAACTAACAAACAACATAAGAACCAGTAATAATACTAAATAAATTTTACTTTTTTCTACCATTAATTACACACAAATATACCTTACAGTATATTAGTATTTAAATCTTTTCATCACTCATAAACCTTATAAGAAAGACCACGACAGAATTTTGTACTTGTCTCATTAAATTCTTGAGTGTCAATAAACATATGTGAAATTGCGGGCGACAAAAATATTGCTGGCTCAAGCAATCTAGTTTCATTAAAATTATTTACAAGAGTTGTATTCATGCCAAGACGTTGCTCTAAATAAATATGAGCCTTATCTATTGGTTTGTGTTTTGGAAGCCACTCATTAAGCCATCTCGGTGTGTAAAGAGGATATACATTCAAAGCAAGATCTGATTTGATTTCATTAAAACAATTAAAGGAATCATAATGCATGTCTTTTCTGTCAGAGAAATAAACGACAGATGAAATAATCAAAAACACAATAATAAATGTTAGAACTCCATATTTTAGAAATTTATATTTAATCGAGAGTATTGAATCTGTTACCACCAACAAAAATGCTGGGTAGGCGATAAGAAAATATCTTAATGCAAACATTGGAGTTACAATATATGAAAAAAGCAATGGTAAGAATACACAAACTAAAAGATTCAACACTAATAAGATATCTTTTTTTTCGTTATTTCCTTTAAAGAAAAAATTCTTTCTAAATAACCATACAAATAAAAGAAGAATAAAGAGAGGTGTCAAGATATAGCTGCTTGAAAAAGCACTAAACACCCAATATATTTCTGATATCTTTGTTGCCGACATCCAATCTGTGTGAGAAACACCTATAAGTTTACGATATATCTGAAACATGATGAATAAAATACCTGGCAGACTGGCGATAAAAATGTAAATGAATGAATGAATTATCTTCTTTTTTTTAATATAAAATGAAAATAACATTTCAAAAAGTATAAAATAAAATGCAAATATATGAGTATAAACCAATAAGACATTAAATAAAACAAAATAATGGTGGTTTTTATTTTCAAAAATTACATCGTGAAAGAAATGCAGACAAAGAACGGTAAATAAGAAAAAAAGACTATATGTTCTTCCTATTTGAGAATAAGCAATATGAAAAACAGATATTGATAAAATCCCTGTAGATATATAAGCAAGTTTTGTATAATACTTTTTTGTAAAATAAAAAAATGCAATAATTCCCATCAGGCCGAAAAGCAAGCTTGGGAAACGTAATGAAAATTCAGAAACTCCAAATATCATAAAACTTAGACTTACTGAATAATAATGAAGAGGCATATGAACATCGTCAAGAAGATAAGAATGCATCTCTACAGGAGACCTAGAAGAGATATCTAAAGTGTACCACTCATCGTGGTCAATATTGTAACTGTTTAAGTAATAAGACCTACAAAAAAGCCCGAGAATTAAAATGAAAATTATAAAAAAATAGTCTTTCTTTAACATTTAATATCTTGCACCAAAAATATTACTCATAAAAGATGGCATAGTTCCAGAATTGGAAGAACTACCATTTGTATAAGGAGGTGTTACATTTATACTGCCATTTATATTAGATACAAAATTTGTAAAATCTATACCATTGTTTAATGGTTTTGCAATCTCCATTGTG